>JADZEV010000051.1 GCA_020850295.1 Candidatus Nomurabacteria bacterium | reverse complement strand
TATCTTTTAATGCAATAATTTGTATCAAAAACAAATTTATTTGGCAAGTCCTTTTTTAAGATTATTTAACTTTATTTCTTGTATAGCGGCAATCCCTATGGCGATAGCGTCTATTTCGTCGTCTATTTTTTGGTTTACATTCTTTATTGTTAAATTAACCATCTTTTTTACTTGGTCTTTTGAAGCGTTTCCTTGGCCAGTAAGGGCTAATTTTATAGCTTGTGGAGATAGTTCTATAATGGAAAGATTTTTTAATCCTGCGAGTGTTAGTATTGATCCTCGCGCTTCCGCAACTTTGATAGCAGTCTTTTTGTTTACCGAAAAGAAAAGTGTTTCTATGGCAAGATAGTTTGGTTTGTATTTCTCTATAATATCTTCAAGTTGTTTAAAAATAGAAGTCAATCTTAAGTACTGCTCATCAGATTTGTTGCTAGTTATACAAACAGAGAAAAGGACATCTGGTTTACCAGAAATCTCTCCAACAACAGCAACACCACAACGGTCATACCCTGGATCTATGGCGATTATTTTTTGCTCTTTAGAAAAAGACATTATTTATTTAGATAATTTTTACCTTTTTCTGTTAACATGCGACCTCGAGGTGTTCTTTCTAAAAATCCCAACTGTATCAGATAAGGCTCAACTACATCTTCTATTGTCCCTTCATCTTCTCCTAGTGCAGCAGATAAGTTTTTAATACCAACTGGCCCATTATTAAATTTTTCTAAAATAGTTTTCATAAGAACTATATCTTGTGCGCCGAGTCCATATTCATCAAGTCCAAGCATTTCAAACGCTGCTTTAACAGAATCTTCACCAATGTCTGTTTTATTCATTTGAGCGTAATCACGAACTCTTCGAAGTAGATAGTTGGCAATACGAGGAGTTTGTCGACTTCTATCAGCAATATTTTTTATTTCTTCTTCTTTGATGTTTATATCTAAAATATTTGCACTCCTATTTATGATAGTTGCTATCTCTTCAGGTGTATAAAATTCAAGCCGGAAAGCTCCACCAGAGAATCTACTTCGTAGAGGAGCGGACAACATACCAAAGCGTGTTGTAGCGCCGAGTAAGGTAAAGGGTGGGAGGTCGAGCTGAACAGTTCTTGCGCTTGGACCTTTGCCGATCATAATATCGAGTTTACCTGTTTCCATAACAGGATAAAGTACCTCTTCTATAGTTTTGTTTAAACGATGTATCTCATCTATGAAAAGCATGTCTCCTGGCTGGAGGTTTGTGAGTATCGCTGCAAGATCTCCGACGCGCTCTATAGAAGGCCCTGATGTTATTTTTATATTAGCCCCAATCTCTTTTGCTATAACATGAGCCAGAGTTGTCTTACCAAGACCAGGTGGCCCATAAAAAAGTACATGTTCAGGATTGTGTCCGCGCTCTTTGGCGGCTCCGATTAACACCGAGAGATTTTTCTTGATGTGGTTTTGTCCAATATATTCGCCAAAAGAATTTGGACGCAAAACATTGTCCGAAAATTGATCTTCATTGTTTGAAAAAGGGGAGTTTTTGTTAGTACTTGACATATTTTTTGATTGTGCTATATTAATCCAAGAAAAAGATACATAAAGTATTTTACATCAAGAAGACATAAATCTCTAAACAGTCAGCCTCCGGTTCTAAGTGTAGGCGCAGGACGCCTTGGTTTCGACTGGAGCTATCCTACAATCATGCTTTACGTATAAGGCCTCGTCCTTATACGGACTGTTTAGAGATTTATGTTTTTTTGTTTAGTCCTCAACTAGGTCTACAACAGATTCTACTTCCGCAAAATCAGTAACACCTTGAAGTATTTTTATGAGACCATCTTCTTTCATATCCAAATAACCTTGTTTCTCAGATATTTTTTTGATTTCTCGCTCACTTAAGTTTTGAGTGATTACTTTTTCTATATTTTCGTCTGTCTTAATAACTTCAAAAATACCAAGACGGCCCTTGTAGCCAGTGTTGTTACATTTCTCACAACCTTTTGCAGACCAAAGCTTTTCTATATCTTTATTTACTCCAAAGCCAGCCATATCTTTTCCTTCTGAAACTGCCGCATCCCAAATACGATTTATATGAGTTTTTTCTTCTTCGGTTACAACTCGTTCTTCTTTACAATTTGTACAGAGTTTTCTAACCAATCTCTGAGCGATAGACAAAGTAAGAGCAGAGACCAGTATCTTTGGGTTAACATCTAGATCTATCAAACGAGGAATAACACCTTGAGCATTGTTGGTGTGAAGTGTTGAGAACACCATGTGGCCGGTTAGGGCTGACTCTACTGCTATCTTGGCAGTTTCTGGATCTCGAATTTCTCCAACCATGATCACATCTGGATCTTGTCGAAGCGCTGATCTTAGTCCTTCTAAAAATGTATAGCCTTTTTTGTGATCAGTTTGGGTTTGGGTG
This sequence comes from Candidatus Nomurabacteria bacterium, assembly GCA_020850295.1. Lineage (GTDB taxonomy): Bacteria > Patescibacteriota > Minisyncoccia > Phycocordibacterales > UBA9973 > UBA4124. The sequence goes on along the minus strand of JADZEV010000051.1, from coordinate 4,858 downwards.
ATACCGGCTAAATGATATTCTATAGGGTCTTCGATAGTAATAATCTTTTTCTCCGGAGAATATATTTTCTGTAGAAAAGCATATAAAGTTGTGGTTTTACCAGAACCTGTCGGACCAGTTAAGAGGATCATGCCGTTTGGCTTTTTTATTTCTTCGGTGAAAAGTTTATATAAAGGAGGAGAGATACCTAGCTCTTCGAGCTTCACATGAATAGATTTCGGATTAAGAATACGAAGTACTATTGATTCTCCATAAGCTCCAGGGATCATAGAGGTACGGAAACTTATTTCTAATCCTTTCTCATTTTCTACATCTGGTAGAAAGGCACTAAATCTTCCGTCTTGAGGATTGTTGTCTATTGTTAACTTCATTCCAGAGAGGAGTTTTATTCTAGTATTTATTTGTTTGTAAATATGAAAATCAAAGTGTGTGATGATTTGCAGAACACCGTCTAGTCGAAACCTAAGCTCTGTTTTATCTTCCATAGGTTCTATGTGTACATCAGAAGCACCAATACCAATACCGGCTCCAAGAATTATCTCAAGTATGCGAGAAATATGTTGCTTAGCATCTTTTTCGTTAATAGCATCTTCTATTTCTCTTATTGCATCATCAGTTGAGCTTATCTTTTCACTGAGTTCCTTAAGAACATTTGGAGCAATATCCAGTCCGCCACTACGGCTAGTTGTTGCGAAAGATAAGTCTTTATAACGACTCCAAACTTTCTGAATACTTTTTTGGCTTGCCATAACAAAAGTCACCACAAAACCTTTGGCCTCAAGAAGCTCTTTGGCTTTTATTGCACCATCAGCGACAGGAGATCGAACTGCTAAAGAAAGCTTTTTACCAACTAGTTTATAAGGTCCAACATCAAAGCTCTTGGCTTCATCCTCTGTCAGGAGTCTGATAGCATCGTTGTCTACCGCTTGAGCAGATAGGTCTATGTAAGAAATGCCATAATTTTTCTGGGCCAGCATTGCTACAAGCTCTTCCTCCTCGCTGTCTCGAAGCTCTCGCAATCTTTTTTGTTGTTCTTCTTCATCAAAGCGAACCATTGTGTCTATAGTATAGCTTATAAAAGGCTTTTTTTGCTTACTTTTTAAGTTTTTGGCAGTCCAAAAGATGGACAGTTTTGGTATTTGACAAAATGTTTAGTTTGTGCTATTATCCCTTAGAAATAAAAAACTTTTTTCAAAACCGTAAATTCTGAATTATGAAAAAAATATGCACTTTGTTCTTCACAATCGGACTTTTTATAAGTCCACAAATAGTTAAAGCGTCTGATATAAAAGATGCAACCTTAAAAGATCAGGGCAAACAGAATGAAGCTAGCACTATTGCATGGCTTCAGTCTGTAAAACCAGACGCAAGCCTGATTACAATGAGTATAAAAGATTTCAATAAAGGGTTTGTTGATTGTATAACTGAGTTTAATCAGAAATACAAAACATTCGCTACGGTTACTTCTGATGTTATAAATGATGAAGTTATTCCCGAACTTTATACTGCAAACCTGGACCCTAATAAGCTATACACATTTTCTTATTGGAATGTGACAGAAAAAAAATATGGTAGATGGGTCAGAAAAGCTAAGCCAGGCGAAACAGGTCTGTTTTATCCGGGGTGGGATGATGAACCAATAATGTCAGTATATTGCTGGAATTTTGGCTATCCTTCTAAGGAGTCGTCAGTTAAACCAAAAGCTCCGGTTTTAAAAAGCCAGGAGCCAGAATATGTTTATATTCCTGGTAAAAAAACGGTAATTACTTATGGTCCTGATACCGTTGAGAAAAACCGATCAAGAGTTGAAATCAATAACAACGATTTCAAAACCGCTGTGTTTAACAACAGATCTACTTATGAAGTGGATATGACCAGCAGGGAAGAAAGATATACCAAGCCTTGCAATCACAAAGAAGAAAGATCTTACACAAGAAGCTCTTGTGGTTGTGATGAAAGACGTATTTGTGAAGACCATTACGAAAAGCTTCCAAATAAGCATAAGAAGAAATTCTTTAATACAGCTGGTGGTCGTATTATTTCTCACACTGCAGCTGCTGTAGGTGGGTACTTTTTGGGAAGATGGATATTTCGTGATAATAATTCCCGGACTGGGCAGGTTATTACACAAGGACCACTTGATCCTTTACCATCAACAAACCCTATTTATACCCAAGCAGGTGTAATACCTTTGTAGTTTAACTATTTGAAACTTATCAAGGCGATGGAAATCCATCGCCTTTTTCTTTGCTTGACAAATTCTCAATAATATGTAATATATATAGTGAACTAAAAACAAAACAAATGAAAAAAATATTATTTTTCTTGCTGTCTTTTACAATTTTTACAGCAGTAGCACATTCCCAAATTTTTAAAAAGAAACCTAAAAAGCCAGTGCCAGGAAAAGAAGTAACATTAACCAGGCACCCCGACAAGGTAACCCTTAAGGGGACAGATAAAAAAGATTATTTCCTCCTTTTTTCTTTAGAGGAGAAATGTTTACTTATCACAGATAACAAGAACCTCTATGATTCTATATCAATTTTCTTGCCACTGCGAAGTGTTCCAGGGAGATCTGTAGAAGTAGACGGACCTTCGATTGATCCTTTTACTATTTTTACTAAAAAACAGTTACAGGAACAAAGTGAGAGGGTAGGTTTTGCAATTAATAAGTTCAACACTTTCCGTATTTTTAACAGTGAGCTAATAGAAATAAAAGATAAAGGTACGAAAATAGAAGAATTTCAGCCTGCAAAAAAAGAAGAGGTAAAACAGAAAGAAGAAGAGCCTGTTAAGGCAAAGAGAAAATGGGGAAATTAGATAGGTAAATTTATAAAAGCTTCGGTCAAAACCGAAGCTTTTTGCTACTTGACAAAAGATATGATAAATGCTATAGTATCCGAGTCGAATTAGAAAGAGACAAATAATAAAAATTTATGAAAAAACTTATTTATACAACTTTATCTGCTTTTTTTGGCCTAGCTCTTATAGCAAGTCCAGCTTTTGCAGGTGCAGAATTTAATAATCCAGGTGAAATGCCTACGGTTACAGTGTCTTCTGGTACATGTCAGCAAGGAGCTATTGATGGATGTTGGAAGCAAAGTACTACTGCTAATGCAGATGGTACTGTTGGAGTTCACATCTTCTATCACAACACAGGTAATACCGCGGCTCAAGGTACTGTTATTCGTATAAGTCCTCAAGTTCAAGGACCTACAACAACAGCATCTTTTAGCGGAAGCGTTTCTGCTGGTAATGCCCCAACTGTTTCAGGGAATGCTACAGTAAGTATCTCTAGCTCCCAAAAATTAACATTTGTTGATGCTAAGTGGTATCCAGGTGCTTATAGTTCAGGAATACCTGTATCTGGTGTTGATCTATTTGGATCAGGCTTTAATGCTGGAACTGTTAATGCTGGAGAGTATGGAAAATTAGTAGCTAGATTTAAAGTATCTAATACTATTGTAGTTCAAAACTACCAATGTAATGACGGTATTGATAATGACGGTGATGGTTATATAGACTATCCAAACGATCCAGGTTGTTCATCTCCTACAGATAATGATGAATACAATCAAACTGTTTCTCAGTGTGTCATCAACTCTTTCTATGCATCTCCTACAAATGTAACTTCTGGTGGCTACACTACTTTATACTGGAATACTTCTAACTGTGATTCTGTTACAGTAGATGGTATTTCTTATCCAGTAAACGGCTCAGGTTCATTTGGTCCTCTATATAGCGGTAGAAATTATGAACTTCGTGCTTTTAGAAATGGTCAAGTTCAAACTCGTTCTACATATGTAAGTGTTAATCAAGTTAATCCGACATACCAATGTAATGACGGTATTGATAATGATGGAGACGGAAAGGTAGATTATCCAAACGATCCAGGTTGTTCATCTTATTATGATAACGATGAATACAATCAAGTCGTTCAAAACACTCAACCACAAGCTGTTACTACTGTTGCAACTATTTTAGGAACAACATCAACTCGTCTAAACGGTATTGCTATTCCAAATACTTCATACTCTACAACAGCATGGTTCCAATGGGGAACAAACAGTAATCTTAGTTTCAGAACAAACGCTCAGTCTGTAAATAATACAAACAGTACTTATATTAGTGACACTATTTCAGGGCTTGTTCCAAATACTGTTTACTATTACCGAACAGTTGTTCAAAACCAAAACGGTACAGCATATGGAGATATTGTTAGATTCCAAACACAGAAAAATACAACAGTAGTTACTACTCCAACTATTATTACAAAAGTTGTAACTCAAAAAGATGTGGTTGTTGCTAAAAGTACAGCTTCATTACTAGAGCTTCGTGTTGAAAATGTTTATGACAGAATGTGTATTGGGGGAGAAATGGATTACACTATTTCTTATAGAAATATAAGTTCACAAACTCTTCAAAATGCAGTTCTAAGAATAACTCATCCAAAAGAACTAACACTTATAAATAGTTCTCGAGGTGACTACGAAGTAGTAGATAGAACAATAACTATTGCTCTTGGAGACATTCCAGCAGGTGGAGCAGGCTCAGTACAGGTTAGAGCTAAAGTTAACACAAGTGCTATTGTTGGTAATCTAGCGGTTACAACAGCAACAGTTGTTTATACAAACACAACAACTCGTGCACAAGAAGATGCTATTGCATATTCACTTGTTAACATCTCAAACGACTGTCCAAATGTGAATACTCTTGGCGCTAGCGCTTTCGGACTATTCCTACCTTCCACACTTCTTGGTTGGTTAATCTTGATACTAGTTATCCTTGCCCTTATAGTTTTGGGAAGACAGCTTTATAAGAAGAAAGAATAAAACTATAAAATACATAAAAGCCCGCC
>JADZEV010000050.1 GCA_020850295.1 Candidatus Nomurabacteria bacterium | reverse complement strand
CAGTACCATTTCAAAAAGCTTGCGAGGCTGGTATATCAGCTATCATGATAGGGCATCTATTTAACATTAATGTTGATAAAAATTTCCCAGCAACTATGTCAAAAGTTCACATAGAGAACCTAAAGAGCTTGGGTTGTGATACCCAAGCTCTAATAACTGACGACATAGATATGAAAGCCCTAACTAGTCAGTATTCTCGTCGCGATATTTTGGTCAATGCTATAAATGCTGGTATTGATATTATCATCGCTTCAAACAACATCTCTACATACAAACCAAACCAATACTTTGATGATAGAAAAATAATTTTTGAAGCAGTAGAAAAAGGAGAGATATCTTTAGAGAGAATAAATGAATCTTATGAAAAAGTAATAGGCCTTAAAAATAAGTATAAAATAATTAAATAAAAACTATTTTAGTTTTTCTGAATTTTCCCAAATGACGTCAAACCAAGAGCTCATCATTGTAGACATATCATCACTTTCAATAAGTGTGCCAAATATTATTTTATCTTTTAGTGAATAAAGAGCAATATAATTATCCCAAAGTATAATATTTGATTTGAGTCTTACTTTTCCTTTTGGTCTAATTCGTATTTCTCTTAGGTATGCTTTATCGTCTTTGAATATTTCGCCAGGTAATCTATTTGAATCTGGTCTGATGGTTTCTAAGAAAATTCCTTTGGTTTTTCGCCTGACATGAAAGTCGGCAACATACTCTTTACCAAGACTGCTGGCCATATCGAGCTCAGATCCAGCGATTCTTATAGTTTTGCCTTTAGATTGTAAGCTTTGCCAGAGCATTTTCCGGACACTATCTACTCCTTCAAAATATGAGACCCGAGTAAAAGGGGAAGGGGTTTGAATCATCCCTTTCTTTAGTAACGGCAATAGTTCCTCGAAGTCATTTTTTAAATCTTTCATTTCTTTTGTTTTATTATCCAGTAGATCTTTAATATCTTCTGGGTTATTGGCTTTTATTTTTCTGCCATAAGAAGACCCGACAGTGTGGCACAGCCCCTTTTGCTCCAACTTTTTGATGATGTCATAAGTATTTGTACGAGTGCTTCCTGTTACTTTGCCAAGCCGGGTGACTAGTTGTGGTCCATGTTCCAGGCAGTATAAATAAGCCAAAGTTTCCTTATGGCTGAGACCCAGTCTTTCCAAAAAGTTAGTAATATTAGTCTTTTGCATAATATGTTGTCGAAATTATGTCGACATATATACAATATATAACAGAATTGATATTGTGCAAGTAAACATATTCTTTCACACTTAAAAATAAATAAAATGAAAACATGGCCAGCGTTAGTCAATGAAAAAGTTTTAGTCTATCAACAAAAACTTATTGAAAAAGCAGAAATGGTTCTTGCTAATGAAGAAACTCGTATCCTAGAGAAAAACTTTGTTATTGCCGGTGTTCCTTGTGTTATCACAAATGAACAAAGCGCAAAGATGCTTATCAGTCTTATAACAAAAGAACAAGAAGAAATAATTTCTATCAATAACAGGTATAACAAACTTGGGCTTGAAAGGGAGGCAATTATTAAAACTGGGTTTTTTAGAAAGATTGTAAGAAAAATTGATCTTATGAAAGATTTATTCTTTTTCAGCTCTTGTGATTACAAAAGTTCTGTTTGGGCAAACATGGAAGCTTATGAAAACTCAATTATTCCAATCAGGCTCAATCAGCTTTCAGAAGAGATTGAAAATAAGGATAAGGGATCTTCAATGTCAGAAAAAGATTTTCAAGAAAAACTTTTGGCGCTAGTAAATATGGCCAAAGACATTTTGTGGGAAAAACATTCGGACATTTTATCTTCAACAGGCAAGCGCCGTATTAAGATTCAGTTATTAGATGCCCCGAGTAGAACAAAAGACCGGTTAGTTGATTGGAAAATAGAAGGATTCAATCCCTTTCTTGTTTGTCACAGGGATGCTTTCATTCCGAGTTTCATTGATCAAAGATGTAGATATCTACAATCTCTTTTCTTCAATAAACTAAGATTTTTTAACAAAAATCAATGTATCGGTGATAACAAAGAGGATAATGATGAGGTGATCAAACTGGTTCTTGAAATGATTAAACCAAGTGACCCAATTGTTTATGTTGAAGACGGAGATTGGACTGTTATTATTGACCAATATGCAGACTTTCCAGAAGAAAAGCAGGTGATCTTCCATATAAAAGATCACTATTCTCAGCTAGGCAAACAGTTTGGTGTTATTAATGAAAATTAAAATACCCCCGCATTTGTGCGGGGGTTTTCTAATTTTCTTTTGTTTTAAATTCAGGAACAGTAGAATAAATCTTACAAAGCTCTACAACATGATCATAGAACTTTTGCCATGATAGTTTTTCTGAATTTTCGAGTATTTTATTTTCCCAATCATCATAAATCTCTCCCATCTCACCATAACCACTAAGATGTTCAACGGTTCCAGGAGCGTTTAACTCCCAATGAGACCAAGCGTCATTTTCTGAATTCAGTGGGTTAGAAAAGCTTACTTCTATTAACCTGTCAGGTATACTATCTTCATGTATGTCAGCCCTTACACCAGGTAATTCGTTAAACTTGTCCACCCAATTTTGCAACCTTTCTTTGAGTATTTTATGGTTAGACTTTATTTTATTTAAGTCATCAATACTTGCAGAAACTATCTCTGGTATAAGTTTTAACGAAGTTTTACCGGTTGTTCTATTAACAATTTCTTGCCAAGCACCGAGGTAAGTCGCAATTTGTTGATCATCATTGAGTTTGATCACCACATTGCCGTCTTCAAGGAACGCAGCTGAAGCCGAAGAACTTCTTAAGTTAGATAAAAAATCCTTAAGGTGTAAGAATGATCTGGGGAATAGTACTATAAAAGCTACATTCGAATCCGTTTCAGGTAAACTGAAGCCCTGCTCGATTATTGCTTTTATTGCTAAACTATCAGTTATTGTTTTTACACAATCTTGTTTTTGAAAATAATCTTTCCAAGCCTCTGAAGCTTTGCGGTTGTGCTTGTCACCATCTTTGATAGCCGCAATGTTGGGGATTAGATACGTTGTATTCATTTTGTTTATGTTTTAGTTAAAGAAATTTAAATTCAATATAACATACCTATATTGACTTGTCAACAGTATTTGTGATATTATAAAAGCAGTTCTTTTAAAAAAAATAAATTTTAAAAATGAAAAAAGGAGTCCCAAATGATATTACCAAAAATGACGGTATACCCGTCGTAGAGATTAAAACATTTGCTGATGTTGAAAAACTAAAAGAGTATAAAGAAAAGGGTATAGATGTGCGTATAATTATGCAACCTAAGTTATGTACAGACCCATATCCTTTATTGGTCAAAGCTGTGACTGAGCTTTTAGGCATGCCAGATAAAATTGGACTTGGTAATTTCAAAAAAGAAACAAAAAATTAGTTAAACAAACAAAAAATCCTCTACATATTTAATATATAGAGGATTTTTATTATGAGTTTACTTTCTCAACTATTTTCTTGAAAGTCTCAGGATTTGAGTGTGCGATGTCAGAGAGAATTTTTCGGTCGATAGCTACATTTCCTTTCTTTAGTTTATCGATAAACTTTGAGTATGAAAGTCCAAGAGGGCGAACAGCGGCATTGATACGAACCTGCCAAAGAGCTCTTTTATCAGTTTTTTTATCTCTTCGGTGT
>JADZEV010000049.1 GCA_020850295.1 Candidatus Nomurabacteria bacterium | reverse complement strand
TTTTGTCGCTTCCGCAAAGGGCGGAAGCGGGCTACGCAGCGCGAGTTTTTATTCTAAAAACTCGCTCGATATTTCTAATTTCCACAATCTCTCTTTAGGTGACCCTACGGGGAATCGAACCCCGCTTCCAAGCTTGAAAAGCTTGTGTCCTAACCGATAGACGATAGGGCCATTTGGTAGCGAAAACATTCTAACACCTTTTTATAAAAAAACAAAAAAGCCCCTTATAGGGCTTACTGCAAACTAATTATTATGTCCTTAGGTTTGGGCAAAGAAAAGCTAATCATAGATGTGTCATCAGATGCTAAAAGCATAAAAGGATCTTCGATATTACCCTGTTCAAAGTACTGTACATAATCAGAACTAAAAAATAGTTTAAATTCTTTTAGTATTAAACTATTAGCAAATACCCATTCTTGGTCACCTCTTCTAACTAAAGATTTAATTAAGCACTTTTTTGTATCTTCATATAGGTATTCTAGTTCAGAATCGTCATAATCTAAACAAGAATCAAAAAAACATGAAAGCCCCACGGCTTTTGTTTGATGAATAATTCTTTTAGAGCTATTTTTTATAGCAGATATCAAAGAATTAGCCATAGGATAACTGAACACAATAACATGATTTTTCTTTGTACAGTCAATAAAAAGATTGTCCCAAGGGATTAAAATTAAAGGTGCTTTAAGTTCCATAATTAGGGATTTGTTTAATTCTATACTACCATACCATTTTCACTACTACCATTCCTTATATTAAGGTGATATATTAAACAAACCCGATGCGCGGTTAGCTCATATGGTTAGAGCGCTACATTGACATTGTAGAGGTGACAGGTTCGATCCCTGTATCGCGCACAAAAAAACCACAGCTAGGCTGTGGAAAATATTTTTTCATGAATCTTATTTTTTACATCAAGAAGCATCATTTCAGAAGCTTCTTTAGACAAAGATCCGTCACTTATTAAATAAACTGATAATTTAGAGCATTCTGATATTGTTTCTTTATTCTGAAAAGTCATTTTAAAAATATCTTTATCAGGCTTAGCAAGCCTATCAAAGTATTCTAAAATAAATTTATTAGCTATATCAAAACAAGTTGAGCTACCAATACTATCAGTTTCTAGTGAAATTAAACCTTTGAAGTTATAACCTTCAATTTGATAATCTATTCTATGTGTATTAATCATAGCTAAAAGTTTTTATTACACTACCACAGCTTTCAAAAAATGCAATAATTTGCTATAGTTTCCGAACATGAAAATCCTAGCTATTGAAACAAGTTGCGATGAAACAGGTGTTTGTATCCTTGAGAATACAGGAACAAATGTGAATATTTTGGGTAATACTTTATCTTCTCAAGTAGAAATACATGCAAAATACGGCGGTGTCTTCCCTGCGTTGGCAAAACGAGCACACGCTGAAAAAATAGTTCCTCTTATAACCGGAGCACTGGACGAATCATACTTACTTGAAGCCGTAGAAGAACCTATAGAAATAGTTAATAAGCTAGAATTTTTAAATAAAAAAGAAACTCAACTTAAAGAAAATCTGGAGCCGTTTTTAAAGTTTTATAAAAAACCAGATATAGACTATATAGCCGTGACTGTTGGCCCAGGTCTCGAACCTGCTCTTTGGGTTGGCGTTAATACCGCTCGTGCACTTAGTACTATTTGGGATATACCAGTGATACCTATAAACCACATGGAGGGCCATGTTGTTACTGCTACTTTTGTTTCAGAAGACAAGAAAAATTATGTTTTTAATGATTTAACTTTCCCTACTCTTTCTCTACTTGTCTCTGGTGGTCACACAGAATTAGTCTTATCAACGGGCTTAGGAAATTATAAGAAAATAAGCCAGACGAGAGACGACGCTGTTGGTGAAGCTTTTGATAAGGTTGCTCGAATGTTAGGTCTACCTTATCCAGGGGGCCCTGCCATTTCAAAACTCGCTAAAGAATTTCGAGAATCAGGTCAAGCAAATCAGTTTGAAATGCCTAGACCTATGATGCATTCTGGAGATTATGACTTCTCTTTCTCTGGTATCAAAACAGCCATGCTTTATACTATTCGAGATTTAACAAACCAAAACACTAGAGAGCTAACTGAAGAAGAAAAACTTGCTCTAGCTTGTGCTTTTGAAGACGCCGCTATAGAAGTTCTTATTCATAAAACTCTTAAAGCTATAGGAGAATACCAAGTGCAAACTGTCATAGTTGGTGGCGGTGTAGCTGGAAATACATATTTGAGAAGTGAATTGGCTAAAGCTATAGAGAAAAAGTTTCCAAGTATCTCTGTTTTATTTCCAGAATCTTGGCTAGCAACAGATAATGCTGTAATGATAGGAATGGCTGCTATGATGCAAGTATTTTCAGACAAAATAAAAACTCACAACCCCGAAGAACTGCGCGCTGACGGAAACTTGTCTCTTTAGCTTAGAGCTCGGCAAAAAGACTTAAAAATGCTAATATTTAGGCATGAATCCAGAAAATGGCTCTATAAATGTGCCTGAGAAACTACTTAAACCCTACGACCCTCAAAATGAGGAGAAAGCTATATATAATATTTGGGAGTCTTCAGGATACTTTAATCCTGAAAAAATGATTTCTGATGGGTATACAAACAAAGATGCAAAACCTTATACGATAATAATGCCCCCTCCAAATGTAACCGGTGTGCTTCACATGGGTCACGCTTTGATGTTAACTGTTCAAGATATTTTGATTCGTTATAAAAGAATGCAAGGCTTTAGAACACTTTGGCTACCTGGAACAGACCATGCAGCTATTGCTACGCAGTCAACCGTAGAGAAAAAAATAATGAAAGAAGAGAAGCTTTCTCGGCACGACCTAGGACGAGAAGAAATGCTAAAACGCATAGAAGAATTTGCAAAAAATAGTCATGATACTATTGCTTCTCAAATACGAATCATGGGTTCTTCGTGTGACTGGTCTCGTGAAGCCTTTACTCTCGATGAGCAAAGAACTTTGGCAGTTCGAACTGCTTTTAAAGCCATGTATGAAGATGGTCTCATTTATCGTGGTCATCGAATAGTAAACTGGGATCCCAAAGGTCAAACTACTATTTCAGACGACGAAATAGTTCACGAAGCTCGAAAAGCTAAAATGTATACTTTCAAATATTCAAAAGAATTCCCTATCGCTATCTCTACAACTCGACCAGAGACTAAAGTTGGTGATGTAGCCGTAGCTGTGCATCCAAGCGATGAAAGATATAAGGCATATGTGGGCAAAGAATACGATGCTGATTTTTGTGGAGTAAAAATACACATTAAAGTTATTGCTGATGAAGCAGTGGAAAAAGATTTTGGAACAGGAGCACTCGGAGTAACTCCTGCTCACTCTATGGTCGACTGGGAAATGGCAGATAGACATGACTTGCCTAGACCACAAGTCATAAATGAATATGCCAAAATGATGGTTGGCGATGAAAACTTGATGGGCAAAAAAGTTACTGAAGCTAGAGAAACAATAGTCTCATGGCTAGAAGATCAGAGCCTGATGGAATCTGAACAAGAAATAGATCAAAATGTTTCAACAGCTGAAAGAACTGGGGGTATCATAGAACCTCTCCCTAAACTCCAATGGTTTATAAATGTAAATAAACCAATACCAAATCATGATAATAAAACCTTAAAAGAGTTAATGCGTGATGCAGTAGAAAAAGACGGAATAAAAATTGTTCCAGAATACTTTCAAAAAGTATATACTCATTGGATAGATAACCTGCATGACTGGTGTATTTCTAGGCAAATTTGGTACGGCCACAGAATTCCTGTTTGGTATAAAGAAAATGAAATCTATTGTGATATAGAAGCTCCAAAAGATGATGCCTGGAAACAAGATGAAGATACACTTGATACATGGTTCTCTTCTGGTCTTTGGACATTTTCTACTTTAGGTTGGCCAAACCAAACTGAAGATTTAAAAATATATCATCCAACAAGTGTCCTTGAAACTGGTTACGACATATTACCTTTCTGGGTCTCTAGAATGATTATGATGACTAAATATAATCTTAACACTATTCCATTTGAAACTGTTTATTTTCACGGATTAGTTAGAGATATAAAAGGTCAAAAAATGTCTAAATCTTTAGGTAATGCTATGGATCCACTTGATGTAGCTCAAAAATATGGCGCAGATGCCGGTAGAATGGCCCTCGTTGTAGGAACAGCACCTGGCACAGACTCAAAAGTTTCAGAAGAAAAAATAAAAGGCTATAAACTTTTCGCTAACAAAATATGGAACATTACTCGTTTTGTACTTTCAAATACAGAAGATGTGGATTTATCTTTTTCATTAACAGAACAAGATGAATCTATATATAAGGCATGGAAAGAAGAAATAAATAAAATTCAAGAAGATATAGATGGTTATGCTCTACATATTGCATCTGAAAAAATATATCACTATATTTGGGACACTTTTGCTTCAACAATCTTAGAAGAAAGTAAGCCATTACTTTCAAGTGAAGATGAACAAATTAAAAAATCTAGACAAAAACTACTGTATACTTTACTTGTTGAAAGCATAACTGTCTTACATCCATTTATGCCATTTGTAACTGAAAGTATCTGGCAACTTTTACCACATAAAGAAAAACCTTTATTAATGATTTCAAAATGGCCTTCACTATAATAAATACACAACATATAGTATTTGCTCTTTTTACAGGATTGCTACCTTCTTTGATCTGGTTATTTTTTTGGCTTAAAAGAGATAAAAATAACCCTGAGCCATTTTGGCTTTTGCTTTTATGTTTTTTGTTAGGAGCTGGAATGGTTGTTGTCGCTGGATTTTTACAAAAAGAAGTAAAGGATTTGATAAGTATTAACGAGGTTCGAATAGCTGTTTGGGCAGGTATAGAAGAAGTATTAAAGTTTGCTATATTTTGCCTAATAGCACTAAAGAGTAGGTCAAACGATGAGGCTATAGATCCAGCTATGTATCTGATAACCATCGCTCTTGGCTTTGCGGCACTTGAAAATGTACTTTATATATTAAAACCTGGTATTAACTTTAGTGTGACAGCTGGATTATTAACTGGGGGCTTAAGATTTTTTGGGTCTACCCTACTTCATGCTATAGCTAGTGGATTTATTGGTATTGCCATAGGATTATCCCCTAAAAAAATGGTAGGTATTTTTATGGTTTTCGGACTAGCTGTTGCAACATTTTTCCATACAACATTTAATCTTTTTATTCTTAAAAACACAACGGCGGACTTTCTTCAAATATATGGCTACTTGTGGATAGCGGCGATTATTAGTCTTTTGGTTCTAGAGAAACTAAGCCGTATTCCAAAAGAAAAAGAACTGCACATAGATACAAATTAGTGCTACAATATATTCATGAAAAAGAGATCATTTTTTGAAAGATTAGCAGGAAACCTTCGTTTTGATGATAATGAAGAAGAGTTTGAACAAGTTCCTACTAAAAGTGAGGTACAGAAAAATACTATTTTAGAAGTTGAACATTTAGATAAAAAAAATATAGAAGAACAACAAAAAGAAGAAGTTGGTGAACTGCCAGTTGATGTTTACGAAACTCAAAATGAGATTATTATTCAAACTCTCATTGCTGGAGTTTTGCCTGACAATCTTTCTATTTCGATAACTCGTGA
>JADZEV010000048.1 GCA_020850295.1 Candidatus Nomurabacteria bacterium | reverse complement strand
TCATATTTATATGCCGGAATAGTTGGTATAGGAATAGTTTTGTTTTGGCGAGGAGTTTGGCACAGTGTTGATACTATCCATATGTATATAAGTCATTATGGAAACACTCTGACCATAAGTGCCAACAGTCATCCTTGGTGGGACGGACCAATATCTTTTATAGTTGGATGTATAGTTTTGTATTTAACTCGAGCTTTTGTTTCCAGTTTTGTCGGTAATGAGCTTATACTCTCAGGGCTACGAATAGAAAAGAAGTTAGCAAAAGAAACGAAAGAAGATTTAGAAAGTGAAGTTTCTACCATTTCAGACATAAAACACACACTTTCTTCTATTTCTAGAAAAATGGAGGATTTGGAAACTCAAATAAAAGATCATCATAAAAAATAAATCCTACCAAAGAAAGCTTAGTAGGATTTTGATTTCTTAAAACTTTTCAGTTTTTGTAATTGTTGGCACTGGTTTGTAATGTATACAATTTTTTTTGTGCTCTTTTGAATACTTTGCTTTAAAAGTATTTTTACACCAGGCGCATTTTAATTTTTTTACTGTAAAGATTTTACATAATAATTTTATTATATACATTGTCTTTTTTCTTCCACTTTACACCTATTTTCTGTTCAAGCAAGCTCTATTTGACTTTCATCTAGAAAGGTTTAATATCACCTTAAATCAAACAATATTGTTCAATAAAAAAATAAAGCAATGGTAAAGAAAAACAAGTCTGACCTAGAAGTACTTTCTGGTAATAAATTATCTCTTCAAGAGATGAAAGATACAGATCAAGGTCTTTTAATGAGGGTAGCAGTTGCTATTATGGAGCATCGTTACGAATCAATAGAGACTGTTTACCTTGAAAACAAGGACAAGCAAGTAGACAGCAAAATACTTTGTTTCTGTGTGATAGGTATGATGCATATCATAAATAGCAAACCTGTTACAACAAAGAAGTTTATTATTGATACAGCAAGAAAGTTTAAGGTCCATAAGCAGGAAATACTAAATAGCAAAGAGTTTAAGAAACTTGATGGTAAAAAATATTTTGTATACAGTTTTAATGTCATTATTGAAACGTTTATTGGGGGCTCACTTGAGAATTGTTTAGAAAAAGAGATTAAAGAAAAAAAGATGTCTTTGTTAGAAATGGTTAACACTGGTGGTATGGGTAGAAGTTATAGGTTTAACTTAAATACAAACCTTCCCGACCTTATGAAATGTAAAAACAATATGGAAGATTTTTTTATCTTGCTTCAAGATCTTCCAATTGACAATCAAGATGAAAGAATTATTGAATTGGCATATTCGTTTTTTGATGAAGGTAAACACCATGTATTGACTGAAGAAAAATTTTTTCAACCATCAGCTCCATCTGTTAGTACAACAGCTATTTGGCACAATTATTTTTTTCTAAGGGATAGTCTGTTTCTTTTCAATTCATTACTGAGTTTGTCAGTACAAAATGCATGTATGCTTAGAAGTTTAGTGTGGCACCATATTCAGCTATACCTAACAAATAAATGGATTAAAGAAGGCAAGTCCTGGTATCTTAACGATATACGTAAAAAATTTCCAAAGGAAAAATTAATTAATACAGCAGTTGAATTAGACAAAATACTTTCTTCTAAGCCAACAACAAGTCTGAATGAAATAGTTGAGTGTATAGAAAAAGGTATTGCTAAAAAATAAAATTTTTTAGTTTACAAAAAACCATCTATGAGATGGTTTTTTATTTTATAGCTCCAGCTTTTTTGAGGGTAGCGTAGGCGCCGTTTTTCTTGATAGTTCGTAGGCCTTGAGGAGAAATAGTTACTATTACTGTCTTATTTAGTTCTGGTACGAAAACACGCTTCTTTTGAAGGTTGGCATAGCGACGAACAGAGCCTGTTGGGGTGAAAACAGTCGCACGAGTACGGTTAGCGTATTTGCCACCGATTAGAGAAGATTTTTTTGTAACTACACATTCTTTTGCCATAGTGTTTTGCATGGTACCATAGAGGATATTGTTATGCAATATCTATAAATTATGTCAGGACCACTTTCAATCTTTTATTTTCTAGTCCTTATACTCTCTATTATTTTGCACGAAGTAGCGCACGGTCTTGCTGCTGAGCGAGAAGGGGATCCAACAGCTCGAATGCTTGGTCGCATCACTCTTAATCCTTTGAAACACATAGAGTGGTTTGGTTCTGTCATCCTTCCAGCTATTTTAATACTATCAGGTACTGGTTTTGTTGTTGGTTGGGCTAAGCCTGTGCCTTATAATCCAGCAAATTTAAAAAGAGGCAAAAAAAGTGAAGCTATTGTTTCTATGGCTGGTATTGTCGTTAACCTTTCTATTGCTGTTATATTTGGTTTAGCTATACGTATCTTTATGTCTTTAGGAGTGAATTCTTTAGCGTTTTTTGATATTGCTAGTATTATCGTACTTCTTAATATAGTCTTGGCAATTTTTAATGCTATACCTATTGCTCCGCTTGATGGTTTTCGTTTTTTGTCAGCAATTTTACCTTCTAGGTTTGAACCACAAATGAGAGTGCTTGAAAGATATAGCTTACCTCTACTTATAGCTTTTATACTTATTGGATGGAAATTTGTAGCTCCACTAGCCTTTAAATTGTTTGCTGTTCTCACAGGTATTGCACTCTAATGGTTTATATAGTAGGATAGCAGACACATGGCTACTATAAATCAGCTAATAAAAAAACCAAGAACAAAACAAGCCCGCAAATCTAAAGCGGTTGCTCTTTCTCGTGGTATGAACCACATCCATAACAAACCAGTATTTTACCCATCTCCTTTTAAAAGAGGTGTTTGTGTAAAGGTTTCTACTACTACTCCAAAGAAACCTAACTCAGCGGTTCGTAAGATCGCTCGTGTAAGACTAACAAATGGTACTGAGGTTACAGCTTATATTCCAGGTGAAGGTCACAACCTACAAGAACACTCAGTGGTTATGATTCGAGGAGGTCGTGTTAAAGACTTGATCGGTGTTCGTTACCATATAGTTCGTGGTGTTCTTGATACTCAAGGTATAGAAAAGCGTCGAAAGAGTCGTTCTATGTATGGAACAAAGCGTCCTAAGGCTGCAAAGAAATAATTTAAAACTAAAATAATATGCGAAGAAAAGTAACAAATCGAAATATGGTTTCTCCGGACATTAAGTA
>JADZEV010000047.1 GCA_020850295.1 Candidatus Nomurabacteria bacterium | reverse complement strand
GGAGAAATGAACGCCGAAGAATTATGGGAAACAACCATGGATCCATCTCGTCGTATTTTGAAACAAGTAAAAGTTGAAGACGCTGAAGAAGCCAACAAAGTTTTCGATACTCTTATGGGAAGCGAAGTTGCCCCAAGAAAAGCGTTCATCCAGTCCAACGCGAAGATGGCAAATCTAGATATATAAAAATCCCTGAAACTTCAGGGATTTTTATTAATTAATTAAGGTGTTTTTTTATAAGATCCTTAAGTTCAGTTATGTGCGAATCTTTATCTTTAGCTAATTTTTCCCAGAAAGCTTTTTCTTCTTCTGTTAAAGATTCGTTTAGGTAGTTGTTTTTAATACGCCACAAGCTTTTAGATTCTTGTGTTAGTTGGTGCATCAGGTTATATGTATTATTGTTTTCCATGAACAAATTATATCATATTGACTTTAGTCTCAATTTCGGTACGATTTAAACAAAAGTAAAGCAATGGAAAAACAAAGGATTCTTTTGATCTACAATCACTGTTTCCTTGATTCGGTGGATGAAAAAACTGAAAAATTAAGTGGGGATGAAGATGATCCAAGCCATCCTATTGTCTACCATATTCATGAGGATGATGCTAAAGAGTTTTTAAACTCAAGCGGTAAATTTACACAGATATTATTTACTGGGACAATATCAGAAGATAATAAAAAGTTTTTTTCAAATCCACCTTACAACGGAAAAAAGATGAGCTTTGAATAGGCTCATCTTTTTAAATTCTACACATCTTTTCTATTTTTTATTTCCTCCAGAATTCTATTTTTAAATTCTTCCAAACTTATCTGCTCAAGTTTCAAGTCATTTCTTCCTTCGACTGTAATAGTTTTTGAATCCCGTTCTTTGTCTCCAATAACTATTTGATATGGAACTTTTTCTACTTTTGCTTTCCTTATTCTTTTCCCAAGCCCATCTGCTGTCCAAGATTCAACTCTTATACCTGCGCCCTTTAATACTTTAGTTATTTCATTAGCATATTCTTCATGCATTTCTCCTACAGGCAAAACAGCAACTTGTAGTGGTGATAGCCAAACTGGGAAGGCGCCAGCATAATGTTCTATTAGGAAACCTATGAATCTTTCGTGTGTACCAAGTGGTGCTCTATGGATGATAGCTGGAACTTTTCTTTGACCATCACTGTCAGTATATTCAAGGTTAAATTGTTTACCCATATAAAGGTCGAGCTGATTTGTTGAAGCGGTAAAAAGTCTGCCTATAGATGAATAAACCTGAAAATCCATTTTAGGTCCGTAAAAGGCTGCTCCTTCATGAACAACCTTATAAGGAACTCCAGATTTTTCCATGGCTTCTATAGTCATTCTTTCAGCATCCTTCCAGTCTTCTTCATTACCATGGTATTTCTCCATATTTTTAGGATCACGAAGAGCGAGTTCCATTTCATAATTTTCTATTCCTAATATTTTGTAATAATATTCATGAAGTTTTATAACTTCTACAAATTCTTCTACAGCTTTTTCTTTCTGAACATATATATGAGCATCGTTCATTTGCATACCTCGAACTCGCATAAGACCAAACAAACTACCTGAATCTTCATAGCGGTGGCACCATCCATATTCAGCCAACCTTACCGGTAAATCACGATAGCTTTTTGGTCTAGCAGCAAAAGTTTTGTGATGAAAGGGACAATTCATAGGCTTTATGTAATAGTTCTCTTCTTCTATTGTTATAGGGGCATACATACTGTCTTTATATAAGGGCAAATGACCTGAGGTATAAAATAAATTCTCTTTTGTGATTATTGGTGTTGTCACTCTTTGATAACCCCATTTCTCTTCTGTTTCTTTCGCCCATTTTTCTAGTTCTTCTTTTATAATATTTCCTTTAGGAAGCCATATAGGTAAACCTTTTCCTATTGATTCATCAAAATGAAATAGATCCAACTGCTCACCGAGTATTCTGTGATCTCTTTTTGCAGCTTCTTCTCTCATGTGCAAATATTTTTGAAGTTTTTCTCCTGACTCAAAGGCAAGACCATAAATTCTTGTAAGTGCTGGATTTTTTTCATTTCCACGCCAATAAGCTCCCGCAATACGATCAAGCTTAAAACTCTCTGGATCAATAGCGCTCAAATCGTCAGTATGTCCACCTCGACATAGATCAGTAAAGTCACCCATAGTGTAAAGAGTTATTTTCTCTCCCTTTTCTGATATTTCATTTATTAGCTCTGTTTTGAACTCATTGTCTTTGTAATAATCTAGTGCCTCTTCTTTTGAAAGCTCTTTGTGAGTTACAGATTTCCAAGAAGGCAGTATTTCTCTCATTTTATTTTCTATTTTTCCTAAATCATCACTACTTAAAGGAGAGGTAAATTTAACATCATAATAAAAACCATCTTCAATAGCGGGACCGAGAGTTAGTTTGGCATCCGGATAAAGATCCATAATCGAGGCGCCAAGTAGGTGAGCAAGAGAATGCCTTGTATTTTCGAGATTCATACAGGAAACTATACCACTGTTTTTGTCCTTATAAAAGCCTGCTAATATTTGATGTTTTTAATTTTATGTAGTATGATGTTCCGCATATGGTAGTAAGAATGAGACACACACGCAGTCACACTGCAAACCGAAGAAGTCACCACGCTCTAAAGAGCCCAGCTCTTTCAAAGGACTCAAGTGGCTCTCTGCACATCCGACACCGAGCAAGCCTAGATGGTATGTACAAGGGTCGAAGTGTTACTGGAGATCCGGTGAAGCGCGTTATGAAAAAGCAAGGCATTAAATCTGTTAAGAAAGCAGTAAAAAAGGCTTCATCTAAGAAAAAAGCTAAAAAATAAAAACCATGGCAAATCGCCACTTATCAAGATCTATTGTTCTTCAATCACTGTTCGAATGGGATTTCCTAGGAAAAAAAGGAGATCTGAAATCAGTTATAGATAAAAATACACAAGAGTTTGCACCAGGTCATTCTGATGCTCCTTTTATGTATGAGCTTGCTGAAACTGTTGAAAGGAAACAGCAAGTAATAGACGATATTATTGTCAAAGCGGCACCTGATTGGCCGCTTGAAAAGATCTCCAATGTAGATCGAAGTGTTCTCCGGATGGGTCTAGCTGAACTTTTATTTGGAGATCGAGATCAAGTTCCTCCAAAAGTTGCTATCAACGAAGCGATAGAACTTGCTAAAACATTTGGTGGAGAAAATAGTGGTAAATTTGTTAATGGTGTTCTTGGCGCTGTTTATAAAGAAATAGGTGAGCCAGGAAAGGAGCAAGTTACCAAATCAAAATCTCCTAAAAACAAAGAACCAGAAGAGCCCATCGATATTTCTAAGCTTCCAGTTGAAGCAAAAGCTGGAGGAATAATCTTTACAAAACACGAAGGCAAAGTTCTTGTTGCTTTAGTTCACGATGTTTTTGGTTACTGGACACTAGTTAAAAGCGGTGTTGAGGAAGGAGAAAAATACGAAGAAACAGCAGTTCGTAGTGTTAGAGAAAAGATGGGACTAAGTGCGACGGTTGTAGAAGAGATAGGTAAAATAGAATATGTAGCTTCTCATCCAGAAAAAAAGAAACTCTTGAAAGTTGTTGCTTACTTTTTAATGGAGGCACCATATAAAGAAATAGTTCTTAAGAGTAATGGCGGGTTAGATAAGGCACAATGGATGGAACCTGGTGAGTTAGTTGACTTAACGATATATGATGATATATTGCCTTCAATTGCGAAAGCGATTGAAATTATAAACAATAAATAGAGTCTAAAGTAGAGAGTTGGCATTAAAAATGCTACCTTCCACTTTATACTTTCAAAAATATGAAAGATTTTAGTGAATTTGAAAAAACTATCGGAATAAAATTTAAAAACCAAGAAGTATTAAAGCAGGCTTTTACACATAGGTCTTTTATAAATGAGAATCCAAAAAGTGGATTGTCTCACAATGAGAGGTTGGAATTCTTAGGAGATGCTGTGCTTGAACTTGTTGTTACTGATTATTTATTTAGCACATACAAAGACCATGCAGAAGGAGATCTGACAGCTTATAGAAGCGCCTTGGTAAATGCTGTTGTTGCTGCTGATGTAGCGCAGTCTTTAGATATGAACGAATACCTTTTACTTTCAAAAGGAGAAAGCAAAGATACTGGACGAGCAAGACAAACAATACTTGCAAATGCTTATGAATCTTTTATCGGCGCTCTTTATTTAGATCAAGGATACGAAGTTTGCAATGTCTTTATAACAAAAACTCTAATACCAAAACTTGGCGACATTATAAGCAAGAAGCTTTGGCGTGATGCTAAAAGTCATATTCAAGAAGAAGCCCAAGAGAGACTAGGAGTAACTCCAAGTTATGAAGTTATAGGTCAACTCGGTCCCGACCATGACAAGTTTTTCACTGTCGGAGTCTTCTTTGGTGAGAAAAAAATAGCTGAAGGAAAAGGTAGAAGTAAACAAGAAGCTCAACAAGCAGCCGCTCAAGCAGCCCTAGAAAAAAAGGGTTGGTAGCTTAAAATTGAGGATCATTGCATATCATAAAGGTTTGAGGTAGAGTAACAAAAAACATATTCTTTAACCTAAAACTACTTTTATGCTAGAGATAGCAGAAAAAGATAAGTCTTGGTTAATATCAAGGACTGCAGAATACTTTATTGAAAAAAGAATTTTATTTGGAGTAATTCCTACAATTATAATGATTATTTTAGGATTTAGCTTTACGCCAATTCTTTCTTTGAGACCCTCCATTATTTTTTTATCAACGACCCCATCAGTAGTTGTAATTTTATATTGTTTCTTTGCGGCCAGGCAAAAGAAGTGGCAAAGGAGATTTCTTGAATATTACATTGAATCTTTTAAGAAAGAAAAAAGGTCCTTAGAAGACATTATTTCAAAAAGAGAAGAGCTACAGCGAAAAGCAGAAAAAATGCATGTCTTGATGATAGAGTTTGATCCTAAATAATTATTAATCCTTCCAATCGGGAGGATTTTTTAATGATATACTTATCACAATGCGTTTGCAGAATATAGAAATATCTGGATTTAAAAGTTTTGCCAAAAAAGCAACGCTTTCTTTTAGTGCTCCTGTTACAGCCGTAGTTGGACCAAACGGATCTGGAAAGAGTAATGTTGTAGAAGCCTTTCGATTTGTCATGGGCGAGCAATCTATGAAAAGCATGAGAGGAAAAAGTGGCTCAGACCTTATATTTCGCGGAGGAACAGGATCTCCAAAGCTCTCTCGAGCTTATGTTTCTATAACTTTTGATAATAAAGACAAAGTTTTTGCTTTCCAGACTGGTGATGTCGAGTCTCCGGTACTTTTTGATACTGTGACATTTTCTCGAGAAATTTTCTCTGATGGAACTAGTAAGTATTCTTTAAATGGTACTGAGATCAAACTCAA
The DNA here is from genome assembly GCA_020850295.1 of Candidatus Nomurabacteria bacterium. Classification (GTDB taxonomy): domain Bacteria; phylum Patescibacteriota; class Minisyncoccia; order Phycocordibacterales; family UBA9973; genus UBA4124. The sequence continues at coordinate 1,707 of JADZEV010000047.1, read as the reverse complement.
GCAAATGGTAGAACTTTTATCTTCTGTAAATATTGGCACCTCTTCGCACCATATTATTTCTCAAGGAGAAGCTGACGGTATACTTCGAGCCAATGCTAAAGATCGTCGTTCTATATTAGAAGATGCTCTTGGACTTAAGGTTTATCATTCTCGTATAAAAGAAAGTGAGTCAAAACTAACTAAGACTTTAGAGACATTGAAAGAAGTGCAACTCCTCCGTAGAGAATTGGCACCACACTTAAACTTTTTAAAGAAGCAAGTTGAAAAAATAGAAAAAGGCAAAGCTGTTCGTGAAGAGCTTGAGCTTGCCTTAACACGCTTTTTATCTATAGAAAAATCCAGGCTTTCAAAAGATGAAGTAAATATAAAAGAGTCAACTCTTTTGATAGAAAAGAAAAAAGCCGAATTAGAAAAAGCATTGTCACTTCTTCCAGAGAACACAGAAGATAATGACCTCGAAATTTTAAAGAGTATAAATAGCAAAAAAGAAATAGTTCTAAATATACAACAAAAGCGTAGAGAACTAGATCAAAAGATAGGCAGACTGGAAGGAAAGATAGAAGCTCATAGGATTATTTCAAATAGAGAATCAGTAAGTAGCTCTTTGGAGTCACAAAGCATTTCTTTTGCTCCAAGTGAGTATAGACAGATGCTCTCTGATATAGAGTTCTTTATCTCCTCAGTTAAAAGTGCGAACTCTCTAGAGAGTGCTAAGGAAGCCATAAATAAACTAGCTTCTTTGATAGAAAAACTCAAATCTAAAGAGATAAAAAATGAACAAAAGACTTCATTACCAAATGATATTCCTGACATAAAAGAAACAGTTTTAGAACTAGAATCTCTACAAAAAGAACTCTCACCACTAGTCTCGAAGGAGCAAGAGCTACAAAAAGAAATACTTTCACTTGAACAAGAAAGAGAAGTTTCTCGCAAAAATAGTAGCTCTAGTATTGAAAACAGATACAAAATAACCGGTGAGATCAAACAGTGTGAGTCAGAGTTACAAATACTGGCCGTTTCAAAATCAAGTTTTGTTGAACGCAAAGAAAGATTTGATCAAGAAGTAAAAGAGGCAGGATTTTTATTTGGTCCAAGTTTTTTACATAAACTAAAAGAATTAAGTAATGAGATCGGTAAAGAGGATACTTTAGATATGCATGAACTGCAAAGATCTATAGATAGGCTCAAGATAAGACTAGAAGAGCATAGCGGTATAGGGAACGAAGTTGTCTCAGAATACGAAAGTACAAAAGAACGAGATGTGTTCTTAACTCGTGAACTTATAGATATAGAAGCAAGTGTAAAGAACCTAAGCTCTTTGATAGTAGATCTTAAGAAGGTGCTCGATGAAAAATTTACAAAAGGAGTAGAGACTATAAATACTCGCTTTGGAGAATTTTTCAAAACAATGTTTGGCGGGGGAAGTGCGTTTCTGTCTATCACTATCGAAAAAGGAAGAAAAAAGAAAAAAGATGAAGAAGAGGAAGAAGTATTTGAAGAAGAACAATCAGAAGAGAATTTTGAAAGGGGAATAGAAGTGCATGTAAACTTACCAGAGAAAAAGGTCAAAGAGCTAAACATGCTATCAGGAGGAGAAAGATCTCTTGTTTCTATTGCACTTCTTTTTGCTATATCACAAGTAAATCCACCACCATTTCTAGTGCTTGATGAAACTGATGCGGCACTCGACGAAGCCAACTCTCGTCG
>JADZEV010000046.1 GCA_020850295.1 Candidatus Nomurabacteria bacterium | reverse complement strand
TCTGCAGGACAGTCCTACGGACAAGCAGGAAAGAAAGATTATTCTTTTGTTTATCCTTACAAAGAATGCGGAAAGCTTTATTTTAGATTAGCTTTTGAGGGTAAATACTCAGAAGTTAAAGTTGTCACCATACCTTGCGATATCAGCATAGTTGCCTACGATAAAACATTAAGGATCCAAAATAAAGCCTCCGGAACTCTCACTATCATCAACTCCTCTGGTCAAACTTTAGCTAGAACAGTTCTAGCTAACGGGCAATCAGAGATTTCGGTTGATCTAGTGTCTGGTGTCTACATAGCTAATTTTGTAGATAAAAATGGCATGGTCTTTAATCAAAAGTTTTTAATTAAATAATTTAATTTTGTTCTTCGGTATTTAACAAACAAATCCCTTGCAAACAAGCAGGGGATTTTTATTTTTCTAAAAATTAGCTAGAACTGTTCTAGCTAATTTGTGATATAATTTTTTTATGCTAAGAAAAGATAAATTTGTAAATGGTGAATATTACCATATCTATAATAGAGGTATAGATAAAAGAATTATATTTCAGGACAAACAAGATAAAGAAAGATTTTTAATGCTTTTATATATTGCTAACAGTCAAGATAGTATTAAAATTGATAACCTAACACATAATTTAGGCAAAAGCTATAAAGAAATAATGAACCTTAAAAAAGAAAAGCAGTTAGTATCTGTTTTATGCTGGTGCCTAATGCCAAATCACTTTCATTTGCTTTTAAAACAAGATACTGAAGATGGCATTACAAAGTTTATGAGGAAATTAGGGGTAGGATATTCAATGTATTTTAACAACAAATACAAAAGACAAGGATCCTTATTTGGTGGACCTTTTAAATCTAAATTAATAGAAAATGACAACTATTTTAGGAAATTATTTTCTTACATTCATCTTAACCCTTTAGATATTAAATTTCCAAAATGGGAAGAGGAAATAAACTCAAAAAACAAATTTTCTGAAAAAGAATATTTCCTAGAGTCTTATAAATATTCAAGTTATCAAGACTATACAGATAATTATAGACTTGAAACAGGTATTTTAAGTAAAGACATCTCTAAGTTTTACTTTGATAAAAAGTACTCTTTTAAAGATTTTATAAAACAATACCTAGAACCTATTAGCTAGAACTGTTCTAGCTAATTTATATATAATATTAAAAAGTTTGTTAAAATAATAAGTATGAAATATATAAGCAGGAGGCACTTGATAGTTCTAATGATAATAGTAGTTATTTTAGGAGGAATGCTTTTGTTGGGGGAGAAGTATTCAAGAAGTAGCTTTTTCTGGAAAGAAACAAACATGCCCTCAGGGATAGTAGGTACTGAAAAGGAAAACTTTCTAAATAACTCCAACCAATCACAACCTTCAATAGACGGAGAAATGAAATCAAAATCTTTTGTTATTAGACCAGGAAACAAACTTTCTTATTCTCAAGCACTAGAGCTCTACAAAAAAGACATATTGCAGTTTAATGAAAATTGTCAGATTTCAAGTGGCTATAGAACATTTGGTTTAAACAACGAAATAATGATTGACAACAGGTCTCCAAAAGCAACCACTATAACAGTGGGTGAAAATATAATCGTGCTTGGTCCATATGATTTTGGATTTATGATTCTGAAAGAAGAAGGGGATGATGTAGTTGTTAACTGTGGCGAAAAGAAAAATGTCGTATTTATAAGTGTTAAATAGGGTTCCTTGCAAAAAGGCTTATATTTGATAATCTACCTTTATGAAAAATTTTATAGAAAAAATGCCTCAAAATTACAAACTAGCGATAGGGGCTGTTATTGTTATAGTAGCAGGGATACTTTTACTAAAGAGTCCACAAAAGAAAGATGGTCTTGATGAGATACCTCTTGATATTTCACAGTCAGAGCAAGTTGTTACAAGTGCTCCAAAGAGAACAAAGACAAAGCAAGCTGATGTTTCTACAGATGTTTCGTCTCAAGTAGATACCAGAAGCTATGCAGAATTAATATTAGCTTTTCAAGGCAGAACACTTCAGTTTGGCAATAATTGTGTTGTGAGAATGAGTGATCAAGTTTACAAAATTGGTTCAGAAATATTTTTGGACAATAGAACTAACAAAAATGTATCTATAAAAATAGGTTCTGAAGTTTACGAACTTCCTTCATACGGCTATAAATTAGCTAGACTAAATACTGAAGGGCAGTTTAGAGTAGATTGTGGTGATTACAAAAATGTAGCTACAGTAACAGTTCAAAAATAAATCCAAAATTTATATTTTTGACAAAAAAACATATTAATTACTTAATATGTTTTTTTGTATTATGGAGCAGTTTCAATCGTCTAGTAAGTATATGGAACAAATACAAAAAAGATCAAATAGTGTTATGTACGCTGTAGTGGGTATTATAGTTCTTATTATTATTTTAGTATTAGTAATGTCCGATAAAAAAGATAAGGCAATGGAAGATAGTTCTATGAATGACTCTATGGTAGAGGATACTTCAGGAACAATGCCAAATGTCGGCACTACAAATCCAGATAGGGAGGGAACTTCTGTTAGTAATGCAGGTAAGTATGCAGATCTTGTTTTAAAATACGAAGACAGAACTCTTCAGTTTAACAATGAGTGTCAGGTCTCAAAACAAAATACAAAAGGTTTTAAAGTAGGTACAGATGTCTTGCTTGATAATCGAGGAGATAAATCTATAAAAATAGTTATAGGGTCTAAAACTTATAACCTAAAACCTTATGGATATAGAGTCATAGATCTAGGATCAGTAGGTACATATCAAGTTGATTGTAATGAAAGATTCAATGTTCTAACTGTAAATGTTCAAAAATAATTTTTAAACAAAAAACACTCGAAAGGGTGTTTTTTGTTATAATGAGTATATGAAAGAAAAGAAATTGTGGTTTAAGGCAAAGCTATACGGTTGGGGATGGTATCCGTCTTCTTGGGAGGGTTGGGTTATAACGATACTTTATATGTTCGCTATTATTAAGGGAACTTGGAGTTTGCAAGACACAGGATCTATAAGCGACGATCTGATACTGCTAGCTTCTAAGGTATTGCCACCGACAATCTTCTTACTCATTATCTGTTACGCCAAAGGAGAAAAACCTCGCTGGCGTTGGGGAAAATAAATAGACAATCTATTTTATTAGATATATTATTGTTTTATGAAAAATATAGGCCTAGGTACAAAATTGTTTTTAATATTCTTTGTTTTTGTAGCTCTTTTAATTTGGGCATCTTCAAGCTCAGAAAAATCAAAAGAAAAAAGACAGTTATCTATGACTAGCAGAGAAGCAGCACTTCTTTGTACTACAGATATGGCTACAGAGTTTCATATACATCCTGAATTAAAGATAATAATAAACGGACAAGAAGTTCAACTGCCTAACAATATAGGTATAAAACCTGGCTGTATGAATTCTTTGCATACCCACGACAGTACTGGTGTTCTGCATGTAGAATCTCCTGTCAAAAAAGATTTTGTTATAGGCGACTTCTTTGCTGTTTGGCAAAAGGATTTTTCAAAAGAAAAAATACTAGATTATTCTGTCTCAGAAAATTCAGAAATATTAATTAGTGTAAACGGGGAGCTTGTTGATACTTATGAAAACACTCTTTTGGAGGACAAAGATAAAATCGTAATAGAGTATAAAAGTAAATAATATTTGACTAAAATTATTTTTCTGATAATATAATACCCGTGTAGATTTAAGACAGTGGGCAGCGCCTAGCGCACAAGTCCTGCCGAGATCTAATATATCTCTTCACTCTTATATAGTGAATTCTAGACTACACAGCGATGTGTATTTTTTAATACCTCGTTTAAAAACATTAACAAAACAAATTATGGCAATTACCAAAGAAAAAAAGCAGTCAATTGTTGCTGATTTTTCTAATATTGTCGCTGATGCAAAATCAATTGCCTTCGTGCAATTTGATAAGTTAACAGTTGCAAACTCTATCGCACTTCGTCGGGCGCTTCGTGCAAACGGTGTAGGGTACAAAGTAGGTAAGAAAACTCTTCTTAAGAGAGTACTAGCAGAGAAAGGTTATGAAGGAGAAATTCCAGATTTACCAGGAGAAATTGCAGTTGCTTATAGTGAAGATCCTCTTGCTCCGATTCGAGAAATTTACGAATTTCAAAAATCAAATCAAGGCATCGTTACACTTGTCGGTGGCGTATTTGAAGGAAGCTACAAAAATAAAGACGAGATTATGGTAATAGCGACAATTCCACCACTTCAAACTTTGCGTGGAATGTTCGTCAATATCATCAATTCTCCAAGACAGCGTTTTGTTATCGCGCTTGATCAGATAGCACAAAAAGCTTAAAAGATTAATTAATAAATTATTATGGAAGAAAACAAAGTGGTAGAAGTTCCTGCAAAGTTCAAAGACATAGTAGCTTCTATCGAAGCTCTATCAGTTCTTGAGCTTAACGAACTTGTAAAAGTATTTGAAGAGAAATTTGGTGTTTCTGCAACAGCAGTAGCAGCAGCTCCAGCAGCGGGCGGTGCAGCAGGTGGTGCTGAAGAAAAAGATTCTTTCACTGTTGTACTTGAGAGTGCAGGTGAACAAAAAATAGCTGTTATGAAGGTTGTTAAAGAAGCTCTAGGTCTTGGTCTTAAAGAGGCTAAGGATCTCGTAGATGCAGCTCCAGCAACTCTAAAAGATGGTATGAAAAAAGATGAAGCTGAAGCAATGAAGAAAGCTATCGAAGAAGCAGGTGGTAAAATCGCTCTTAAATAATTTCTGAAATCAAAATCATTAACAAAAACCTCACTTGACTGTGAGGTTTTTGTTTTATACAGTTATATAAACAGACCTTTTTCTTAACCAAAAATTTTTGTTATGAAAAAAATTCTTTTACTTTTAGCTTTCGGTCTCTTGGCCAATTTTTGTCACTCGCAAACATCTTTTTCAAATTCCTCTGAAAAACAGGAGATAAAGACATATCCTAATCCTGCGCAGAGCAAAAGCACTATAAGTTTTACGATTCAGGATGATTTTGTTCCTGTATCTGCAACACTCACATCTTCCTCCGGAGATCCTTTGGGTGCCTGGTTTTTTATATCTGGAAATAAGTTGTTTCTGCCGAAACTTTCAAAAGGAGTTTATTTTTTAAAATTTTTGGACAAAAATAATATTGCCCAAACAAAAAAAATAGTAATACAATAAAATAATTTTTACCTTACGAGCCCTTCTGTACCAGAAGGGTTTTTTTGACTAAAAAATAGATTTCTTGTAATGTGTCTAAAAAATGTTTTTTATGATAACAGATATTAAAACCAACCCAACACACGAATCGCTAAAAGTGCTAGAAGTTAGAAGTAAAGCACTAAGCACTTCAACTAACATTCTTAGTCAGACTTTAGTTGACAAGCAAAAAGAATTAGAAAAACTTGCACAAAGAGTATTGTCTTACTTTAAAAATATATTAGGAAAGGAAGATGCCTTTTTAGCTCTTATTCAAAGAACAGACATAGTTTTTGATGATGAATATGAGGATAAAGAATTCTCTTTCCTGAAAATTTTTATTGATTGTGTTTCAAAGGTTAATTCAGGAACACAGAAGATGATAAAATTAAGATTGTCCGACGGAGCAGAAGGTATAATAACTGAGTCTAAACTCAAGGCTATATTGGATGAACTGGGTTCATCTAATATTGTTGTTATTCCTGAAAAGGTCTTCAATTTATATCTAGAAATTTATGCTTAAACTTATTAAATGAGTATTTTAAAATACTCATTTTTATTTTTATAAAATTTATTATAAATCACATTACATTTCTGACATACTTGTTCCTTGTACGCAAGGGGAGTATTGGAGTTATAATGAACTTGTTAATAAGTGGTAAAGGGAAAAAGTAAATGGATATCTTATCAAAACTATTTGGTGGAGTTGCTCATGTTAAAATCATGCGTTTATTCTTGTTGAATCCTGAAGATGGTTTTGAAGTTAGTACTGTTGCAGATAGATCAAGACTCTCTGTATCTGTTGCTAGAAAAACCATAACAGCACTCGCTGGAATGTCTCTTATAAAAAAGAAATCTTTTGTAAAAGAAGTTGTAGACGGAAGGACTGGTAAAACCAAGAAAAAGAGAGTTCAGGGTTGGTTTCTAAATCAAGATTTTCCGTACATTAAAGAAATGAAAAGTATTTTGGTTGAAGGAGATTTCTTTAAGCAAGATGATTTGGTAAAAAGATTTAGACCGGCGGGTAGAATTCAACTACTCGTTGTCTCTGGTGTATTCCTACAAAAAAGCGATAGTCGACTAGATGTCCTAATAGTAGGAGATAACATCAGCAAAAAATACATCCAAAAAACAATAGCTGTCTTAGAGTCTGAGCTTGGTAAGGAACTCTCTTATGCGCTTTTTGATACTTCAGACTTCAAATATAGGGTTTCTATGTATGACAAATTGCTCAGAGATATGTTTGAGTACCCTCATAACAGGCTTCTTTCGTCAAAGGAGTTTTCCACCTTCGTTTTTCCGAACTAGCTTTATATAGTATAATATAATCATACTGTTCGGTGTCTCCGAGGAGTAATAATTAACAGAGTTTTCAAAAATACGTTAAAAATCGTATTACATATATTATGCTCATACAAACATGGAGTGAAGTATTTCAAGTTTCTCTACAAGGCCTTTGGTACGGTTTTGTAGCTACTTTCCCAAAAATTTTACTTGCTGTTATAGTTTTTATCCTAGGATGGATAGTAGCTACAACTCTTGCTAAAATTGTTGCTTCAGCAATCGATGCTCTTAAGCTAGATAAACTTTTCAAAAGTGCTGGTGCAGAAGAAGTTCTTTCTCGCGCTGGAGTTCGTTTACATATTGGTAAGTTCTTCGGAGAATTGGTTAAGTGGTTTATCATTATCGTTTTCTTGGTAGCATCACTAAACATTCTTAATCTTGATCAAGTAACTGCATTCTTGCAACAAGTTCTTGCATACATTCCTCAAATAATTATTGCAGCTCTTATCTTAATAGCTGGAACAATTTTTGCTGACTTTGTTCGCAAGCTTGTTTCTGGTGGTGCAGCTATGGCACATGTTCGTTCAGCAAAAATGCTAGGATCTATTGCATACTATGCTATCTGGATTTTAGCTATCGTTACTGCTCTTGATAAGCTAGGTATCTTTGGATACTTTGGACAAATCATCTTTACAGGCCTAGTTGTTATGCTTGCATTGGCATTCGGACTAGCCTTTGGTATGGGTGGTAAAGAAGCAGCAGCTCGCTGGATAAACAAAGTTTCTGACGACCTAGGAAAATAAGCCCAAAAAGCTAAATATTTCACTGACAAAAACCCTTATTTGTAAGGGTTTTTGTTTTTCTTTAATATATGCCGAATAATACTTGACACTATTTTACGCTTCGTATACAATGTGCCCACTTATGATTAACTTCGAAAAAGCAACCAATATCTAAGGGCTTCGCCTAACAGACATGTTGCGCCGCCCTCTAAAGGCGGCGTTTTTCGTAAAAGATCATAGTATAGTTGTTTGATAACAAAACCCTGTCACTCTTTTAGTTAAGATGAGTAATCCTAACTGCAGGTAGAGTAGACAGAGGTCACAAATCTTTTGCGAGCGGTCGCAAAAGATTTGTGACAGAGAGAAGTTCATTATTTTTAAAGCGAATAATGAACAATAATGATTTCTAGATTTCCTAATAGGAAATTAAGAGCATATGGCGGATGCCTTGGTTCTACATGGCGATGAAAGACGCGGTATGGCTGCGATAATCTTCGGGGAGGTGCCTAACAACCTTTGATCCGGAGGATTCTGAATGGGGAAACCCAATAGAGTAAACCTCTATTATCTCGGTCCGTAAGAGACCCTGATGCGCACCTCGGGAAGTGAAACATCTCAGTACCGAGAGGAAAAGAAAAAAATGTGGCGTAGCCACAACATTCCCCAAGTAGCGGCGAGCGAAAAGGGAACAGCCCAAACCAGATGATGCTTGCATTGTCTGGGGTTGTAAGGCAGTGAATCTCGTTTTACGAGGAAAGTTACAAAATGTATGTATAGAAAAAGTTGTTGGAAACCAACACCATAGTGGGTGATAGTCCCGTATTTGAAATGCATATATCTTTTTATCACTGTTCTTGAGTACTTCAGGACACGAATAGCTTGAAGGAATCCACCAGAACTAACTGGTAAGGCTAAATACATTGTAGAGACCGATAGTGAACTAGTACCGTGAGGGAAAGGTGAAAAGTACTCCGAGAGGAGGGTGAAATAGTACTGAAACCATATGCTTACAAGGAGTCGGAGCGGGTATTTATATCCGTCACGGCGTGCCTATTGAAGAATGAGCCAACGAGTTTATGAATGCGGCTTGGCTAAGGAGTACAGCTCCGGAGCCACAGCGAAAGCAAGTGTTAATAGCGCGTCTGCCTCCTCGCGAGGCGGTCGTATTCATAAGACCCGAAGCCAGGTGAGCTATCCATGAGCAGGGTGAAGTTTGACGAAAGTCAGATGGAGGCCCGAACCAGTATGTCGTACAACGCATTTGGATGACTTGTGGATTGGAGTGAAAAGCTAATCGAACCTGGTAATAGCTGGTTCTCTCCGAAATAGCTTTAGGGTTAGCGTCACGCGTTCCCATTGGGGGTAGAGCACTGGAAGGTTTCGACAGGGAGCAATCTCGCGACACCTATCAAACTCCGAATACCAATGGTCAAGTAGCGTGGCAGTTAGTCTACGGGGGCTAAGCTCCGTCAGACAAAAGGGAAACAGCCCAGATCTCTAATTAAGGTCCCTAAATATATACTAAGTACATACTAAGGATGTGAGATTTCTCTGACAATGAGGAAGTTGGCTTAGAAGCAGCCATCTTTTAAAGAAAGCGTAACAGCTCACTCATCAAGAGATCTTGCGCCGCAGATAATCGGGGTTAAGTATATTACCGAAGTTGAGGGCTTGTAGATTTTATAAAGGAAAAAATATTTAAATTGTTCTTTAATTTAAGGATCAGTAGTTCAGTACGAAGGCTTCAGAGCGATATCCCTGAAGAGATAGTTCTGGTAGAACACCGGTTTTTAACCCGGGGGTCGCAGGTTCGAATCCTGTCTGGTCCGCGAAAAGCGGAATTAGCTCAGTTGGTTAGAGCATCAGACTTAAAACATCTGAGGGTCGCCAGTTCGAGTCTGGTGTTCCGCTCTCATGACAAGGAGATAATCTTGTCTCCTTTATAAAATCTACAAGCGGTAGGAGAGTATTCTGTTCTAGCTGTGAAGGCAAAGGCGTGAGCCATGCTGGAGCGTACAGAAGTAAGAATGTTGGCACAAGTAACCGCAAGGAAGGTGAGATCCCTTCCCGTCGAAAGATCAAGGTTTCCTCCGCAATGGTGATCATCGGAGGGTTAGTCGGGTCCTAAGGCAATGCCGAAAGGCGCAGTCGATGGACATAAGGTTAATATTCCTTAACTTCTTATACAATCGAAGGAGGGACGAAGTGTAGTAATGTGGGCCACTAATTGGATTGTGGTAGACATGTCGCGTATGAAAAGTAGGCAAATCCGCTTTTCACAAATATCAGACATGGATCGTGCAGAGGTTCGCCCGAGCGGAGTCACATGAGCACGCTTCCAAGAAAAGCTTCTAAGATTATTGTATGAGAACCCGTACCGCAAACCGACACAGGTGATCAGGTCGAGTAGACCAAGACGAACGAGTGAGAGGTCCTCAAGGAACTCGGCAAAAAAGCAGCCGTAACTTCGGAATAAGGCTTGCCCGCATTTTTAATGTGGGCCGCAGCGAAAGTATCCCTGACAACTGTTTACCAAAAACACAGCTCCCTGCGAACTCGTAAGAGGATGTATAGGGGGTGACACCTGCCCAATGCCAGAAGGTTAATTACGGGCGGTGCGATTATATCAAGCTGACTTGTACAAGCCCTGGT
>JADZEV010000045.1 GCA_020850295.1 Candidatus Nomurabacteria bacterium | reverse complement strand
TATTTAGCTTTGAGCCAAAAAACCAATATTTTCTTTTTTCATTTTCCATATACTTAATTATAACACTTACCAGCTTCCGCCTCCGCCGCCACCACCTCCGCCGCCAGATGATCCGCTACCACCGGAACCACCTTCACTGCTTGGTGAAGATATTAAAGAAGACAAGGTTGTATGAGAAAAACTATAAATAGTATTAACAAACACCAGAGAATTAAAACCTGCAGAGTTTTGACTTTCATACCAAGATGGTGGAATTGTATAAATATCTTTAAACTCTTTTGCCCAAGCTTTTTCTACGCCTAAAATCATAGCGTAAGGAAGTAATTTTTCAAACACCTTTGGATTTTTCTCTGGGGCATTATGAAAATTTAAACGATCTTTTTCAGCAATTTGTAAATACTCTTTAAGTCCATATATATACTCTTTTGTTTCAATACCTTTTTTTGTCATTACTGACATAAGTCTTTGAAAAAGATTAATAATAAATGAAGAAATAATACCTGATAAGAATAGATAAATAAAAGGTTTTGAATCTTCCCATTTCAAAAGAAAATAAATACTTAAAATTGTCCAAAAAAAGAAAAACATGTATGAATAAATTGTTTCTTTTCTAATCTTTTTGAAATATGTTTTCTGTAATATTGACTCTTTTACTTTTTTAAATATACCTGGGATAGATTTATAGAAAACATACTTAAGATTTGAAAGATTAACTAATGCCCCTATGCTACGTCCACCAAATAATGCCTTTAATATTTTTTTATCAAATTCATTTCCTATTTCAGAATAATCTTTTATAAGCTCTAATTCATACTCTTTATTAGGAATAAGGCCAAGTATTTTTTCCTCTTTTTGATGAATAATTATATATCCACTAACTGCTAAATATATAATTTCTGCTGATATATCTTTAGCCTTAGGTTTCTCATTTAAAATTGCACTTATCTCAAGAGGGGTAAGATTATCTGGAATATCGTATTGAGGAATAATTATATCTCTTCCTTTTGGATCTCTTCCGTATAAATACCAACGAAATAGCATAAACATAAAAACAATAACTGGAAAAATTGTAGATATGATTTTTATTAAGTTAATATTTTTATTAGCATTAGATATATAATGCTCTAGTATTCCACTCTCAAAGCCTACCGCAACTGTAACACCTTCATTGGGATTAAGCTTATGATCCCAATTTAATGAAGCATTTTCAAATGAACATACTTCTTTACTTCCTATGTCTCCAAAATAACAAGCTGATTCCATTGGCTTAAGAACTCCGGGCAATATTACATTTGCTGATACCTTTTCTATAGGAAATGGCCAGTTGTTACCAGTAACATTCCAATAAATTTCATCTTTTCCCTCTAGATGAGCAACAGAGTTTGTTGCTGTATATTGAATGATATAAGTTTTTTCTCCATTGAATGTAGTGCTTGGATCCCCTATCTTAAGACGAATACCTTCTTTAATATTTTGTTTTTGCCATTGATAATTATGGCCCTGTTCATCAAAAACAGAAATTTCTTTAATATCAATTTTCTCGTTTTGAGAAGAAATGTCTCTGATATCTCTAAAAATACCGTGCTTTTCTAAATCTTCAGAATCGTAAACAATGATTTCTTTTACAGAAATACTACTATCTAAGTTAACAACAATCTGTGAATCAAAGCTTTTTATAACTTCGGCTACTACCTTAGCTGGCAAAAAAAATAAACCTAAAATAATTGTAGTTATTAATAGGTTTATTTTTTTCATAATTTAGAATTTAACTTCTACTGGTTGTTGAGCAGCGTCGTTATCAGCGAGATCAAAGAATTCTGCTGATTTAAATCCGAACATATTTGCTACCATGTTTGAAGGAAATACCTGAAGACGAGTGTTAAAGTCTCGAACTGTGCCGTTGTAGAAACGACGAGCTGATTGAATTTTGTTTTCTGTATCAGAAAGCTCTCTTTGAAGCTCTAGGAAGTTTGTATTTGCTTTTAAATCTGGATAGGCTTCAGAAATAGCAAAAAGACTTTTAAGAGCACCGGTTAGTTCTCCTTCTGCCTTGGCATGATCAGCTAAAGATCCCGCTTGCATAGCCTGGCTACGAGCTTGAGTTACCTTTTCAAATACTCCTGATTCGTGAGTAGAGTAACCTTTTACAGTATTTACAAGATTTGGTATCAAATCATAACGACGCTTAAGCTGGACTTCTATGTCAGCCCAAGCTTCTGTAAACTGGTTCTTTCCTTTAATAAAACTATTGTAAGTTAGAACAAACCAACCTACGAGTATGATTGCGATAATTAATATAATAGTCATATTTAAGATTATACAATTATTATTATCTACTTGACAAGTTATACTTTTAATATATATTAAAAACAAATTCAACTAAAATGCCAAGCAATCAAAAAGACTATGAGTTACTTAAAGAAATCTGGGAGGTAGAAGACGAAAGATCAGAAGGTCCTGACTTCCTACCATTTCTTATAATCATTTTATTTTTTGGATTTATGTTTGCCATATTAATTTATGGCTATGTAAACAAAGATAAGCAAAATTTAGAGCAAGAAAAAACTTCTACAACTAAGTAGAATTTTTTAATTTTATCTTTTGCTCTGATATTTTTCTATTAGAACTAGAAGTGGTGAAGCCAAGAAGATAGAAGAATATGTTCCAAAGAACATTCCTATAGCTAGTACAGTAGCAAATAACTTTGTACTTTGTGGACCAAAAAATACTAAAGACAAAACCATCAATAAAACAACTAAAGAGGTGTTAATAGATCTGCCAAATGTTTGTGACAAACTCTCTCCAACAAGATCTGAGAAAGGCTTGTTAAGCTTGTTTGAAAGATTTTCTCTAACTCTATCAAATACAACTATAGTATCAGCAACTGAAAGACCGAGAGTTGTAAGTAATGCAACAATAAAGAGTGTGTCTACTTCGAAGCCGTAAAGGTGACCGAGAAGAGCAAAAACTCCAGTTGGAATAATAATATCGTGGATAAGAGCAATAATAACCACAAAACCATATTTCCAAGAAGACACCGGCCGTGAGACTTTTCGGAAGGCGTAAGCTACGAACAAAATAATAGCTATCAAAACAAGTATAATTGAAGCAATAGCTTTTTTGCGAAGCTCTTTACCTACTGATGGGCCAATAGTTGTGAAGCTTTTTTGTTCTACCTTATTTTCTCCTTTGAGACTAACCAAAGAAACAACTTCTGACCTTTCTGATTCTGTTAAATCTCGGCTTTTTATAACTATTCCCGATTCTCCTATTGGTTGAACACTAGCGTCTCCGTAGCCAGCATTTGAAAGTTCTGCCTTAATATCTGAAAGCTCAGGTCTTGTACCTTCGTAAACTAGATCAAGAGAAGATCCTCCCTTAAAATCAATACCCATTTTAAGACCAAAAATAGAAACAGAAATAATGGAAAGTAGAACCAAAGTTGCTGATATCCCTACAAATAATTTTTTAAATTTAATGACAAACATATATTTTTATTTATTTAATAAATCCGCTACTGAATAAAAACTTTCCTACCTTACTATTTTCCATTTTAGGTAATGATCTTAGGAAAAGTCTTGTTATAACAATTGCTGAGAACAAGCTGATGATCACACCAAGGCCAAAAGTTAGAGCAAAACCTTTTATCAAAGATGAGCCGAACCAAAACAAAATAACAGCTGTTATGATACTTGCAGTATTAGCATCACGAATAGAAAGCCAAGCTCTATCAAAACCGGCTTCGAGTGCATCACTAACTCCTCGACCATTTTTTCTTTCTTCTTTAAATCTTTCGAAAATTAGAATGTTAGCATCAACCGCTATACCGATAGAAATAATAAATCCGGCAATACCCGCTGTACTTAGAGTAACAGGGATCAACTTATAAAGAGCAAGTGTTATAGCTATATAGATACCAAGAGCAACAACAGAAACAAGTCCTGGTAATCTGTACCAAACCAA
This sequence comes from Candidatus Nomurabacteria bacterium, assembly GCA_020850295.1. Classification (GTDB taxonomy): domain Bacteria; phylum Patescibacteriota; class Minisyncoccia; order Phycocordibacterales; family UBA9973; genus UBA4124. The sequence goes on along the minus strand of JADZEV010000045.1, from coordinate 3,957 downwards.
TAAGAATAAAACTATTGCTAGAAAACCGATAAGAGCAGCATTAACTCCAGCATTAACTGCTTGTTCTCCTAAGGTTGCACCTATTGTTTCTGTAGAGATCAATGAAATAGGAACAGGTAGAGCTCCTGAATTTAATCTACCTACAAGCTCTCTAGCTTCTTTTGGTGTAAAAGATCCTGAGATCTGAGCTTGCCCACCAGAAATAGCTTCTCTTACTACTGGCGCTGAGATAACTTGTCCGTCTAAATAAATTGCTACTGTCTTACCAATATTTTCTTTAGTGATTTTTTCAAAAAGTTTTGCACCTTCATCATTAAAGTTTAGATTAATAATTGGCTCACCAGTAGTTTGATTGAAAGAAAGCTGTGAAGATTTTAAGTACTTACCTGTCAAATCTGTTGGCACAAAGTTTCCGTCAGCGTTTAGAACAGCATTTCCATTTTCATCAATAGAAACTTGTTGAGGTCCATCTGATTGAACACGAAATTCTAGGAAAGGTGTCTGTCCAATCATAGCAATAGCTTCTGATATATCTGTAACACCAGGAAGTTCAATAGAAAGTCTGTGCTCTCCACCAGAGCCAAATGAACCTGTTTGTTCTTGGACAATAGGCTCACCGACTCCAAATAAGTTGATACGGCGCTCTATAACATCACGAAGAGCATTCATAGAATCATCAACCTGAGAAGGACTAAGTTTACTAATATCAGCGCTATAGAGAAGGTGTGTTCCCCCAGAGAGGTCTAATCCCAGACGAAACGGATATTTTGATAGCGAAGCTGGAGCATTAGGTTTATCAGATGCAAATACTGCCCAGCCGAGCGCTATACCAGCAAGTAAAATCAGTACAGCAAAAATTCTTTTTTTAATCATATGTAGAGGGCATTTTAGCCCTTTTTACCTCTTCTGGCAACCAAGTAAAAAGCTTTAAATTTAATGCTTAAAAACAGAAAATAATAACCTTGGAATGACTATACCAATAAAAGCTCCTATGAGCACATCTATAGGAAAATGAACTCCAACAAAAATTCGAGAAATACCAACAAGAGTAGCTATAATAAACAAAATAAAACCAGTTGACTTAGAGTATTTACGAACGAAAGTAGCAACAGTAAAAGCTAAAGCGGTATGCATAGAAGGAAAAGAGTCAAAACTTCCATAGCTAGACAATGAATTAACCCCACTTAGTATCTCAGATGGTCTTGGGAAAGCAATAATTACCTTGATCAAATGAGTTATCAAAAAAACAATTAACAAAGAGAGGATGAAAAGCAATCCTTCTTTGTAAAGTGAAATTTTTTTCAATAGAACTTTGTTTTTCTTAGGCAAAACTACAAAAAACCAGAAAATAGAAAGGCAGATGATAACCGGTACAAATACCTTTGTTATAAAAACAAAAAAACCATCCAGTAAAATATACTGACCAGCAAGATTATTTATTAAGAAAAATATTTTTTCATTTAGATTAAGCATAGCCTATGAACTCTTTATTTATATCTCCTCTATGAACTGCCCTTTCATAACGAGTCATAGAAAGCACAATACCAAGACCAATGAATTCTCCGAGTAAGTGCGAACCTCCGTAGCTCATAAAAGGAAGCGGAATACCAGTGACAGGCATTATACCAATATTCATTCCGATATTTACAACAATGTGTCCAAATAATAAGAGCATATAACCAACACAAAAAAGTGTTTCAAAATTACTAGCGCCTCTTTGAGCATGCAGTTTTATTCTCCATAGTAAAAAACAAAAACAAAATAGGATCAGTAGGCTACCTAAAAATCCCCACTCTTCTGAGAAGGCAGCGAAAACAAAGTCTGTTTGATACTCAGGTAGAAAGTTTAATCTACTTTGTGTTCCATAGCCCAAACCTTTTCCAAGTATTTGTCCCGAGCCAACAGCAATAACACTTTGATATGCATTATAACCACTTCCTCTGATATCACTTGTTGGATGAACAAAACTTATAATACGATCTTTTTGGTAAGGTTTAAAAAGAAATAGCCAAGAAAAACCAAAGATAAGAATAACACTGGCAAAAACCACTAAAATATGTTTTCTGGAGATACCAGAGACCAGAGCCATACCTATCCACAAAAGTCCGACAACCATAGCAGAACCAAAGTCTGGCTGAAGTAATATTAAACCAATAGGTATTATTGCGTAAAGAAAAGAGATGACTAAGTGTTTGAGTTGTGCTATAGCTATATGACGACGAGAAAAATATTTCGCCAAAACAACTATGACCAAAAGTTTAACAATGTCAGTAGGTTGAAAAGAAAAACCGCCAAAATCAAACCAGCTTTTAGCTCCTTTTACAGTCTTACCAAAAATCAAAACTGCAATTAGTAATATCAAAGATAAAACATAAGAAATAACAACATATCTAGAATCTCTAAGAAAGCGAACATCGATAGAAGCAATAGATAAAGCTATCAAAAATCCTACGCAAACCCAAAGAAGTTGTTTGTTAAGCAAAGAAGCATCTCCTGAAAAAGAAACCATTGTGGTCATACCAGCCAAAACTAAAGGTAAAATGGCCAAAAGAATACTAAAATCAAATCCTCTAAAAAATCTTTGCATCATAACTCTTTAGCAGAAAACGGGTTAAATCTTGGTATTATTTCTATATTCAAAACATCTTTAGGGTCAACAGTAAAAGGCCAAGTAAAATAAACTGTTTCGGATGATAGGGCTGAAAGTGAAGGTAAAAGTATTTTGGAAGATGTTATAGCATTACCACTTTTGTCATATAAAATAGCGACAACATCAAAGTTTGAAAAAGAGTACCTTGATTGATTTTCAAGAATAGCTGTTAAACGAGTCCCGTTTGAAAAATTTTCAATTATAGTTCTATCTGTTTTAATTACGACCTGAGAAAAAGAAACATCGCTTTGTTGCCAAGGAATAAAAGAACTAAAAGAAAAACGAGTATCTGCGATCTTTATATTTCCTGTTGGAATAAGAGTCTCGACTATAGCCGTACGCCCCATTGGACCTAGATAAGTAGTGCCATCTCTTTGTGCAATTAAAACATTGTTTGCATCATAAAGACGAAATTGATATTTAACATTTTTGGCAGATGCCATTGGGTAACTATGCTCTATATACGCAACCGCATGAACAACTCCAGGAGTCACCTCAAAACTTCTTGACCATCTAATCTTTGGCTCGAGAAGTTCATTTGGACAATATTGTAAACATTTACCTCCACAGTCTATGCCTGATTCGCCTCCATTTTTCTTTTTATCAAAACAAGTTGGCGTCACACTTGTAACACTTTGGAATACAAAAAAACTAACTACAAACAAAAATGTCAGTAGCCCTGTCATATATGTGAGCTTTCTTCTCTGCGCCCAAACCATCTTTTAATTATAGCAAAAAAACTTTTAATAATTTAAATACAAAAAGCCATAACAATGATAAATCAGAGTTATGGCTTTTTGTATTGTGTTCTCTCCGTCAGTTGACGGATCATTCAAGCTCACAGTCCTGGCAGCTACCTACTTTTGCCTTAAAAAGACTATCATCGGTTCTACAGGGCTTAACTTCTCTGTTCGGAATGGGAAGAGGTGTGACCCCTGCGACAAACCACCAAGACAGTGAGCTCGAATATTTTTATCCGCCGGCTGGCGGAATGATTTCCAGATTTCCTAATAGGAATCGGGCAATTAGTACACCTTCGCTCAACGCATTACTGCGCTTCCACGTAGTGCCTATCAACCTAGTCATCTCCTAGGGCCCTCAAACGATACCTGATCTTGGAACTGGCTTCCCTCTTAGATGCTTTCAGAGGTTATCCATTCCGAACATAGCTACTGGGCAATCCGACTGGCGTCAGAGCCCACAGACCAGAGGTTCGTTCATTTCGGTCCTCTCGTACTAGAAACGAATTTCCTCAAGTATCAACGCCTGCAGTAGATAGGAGACCAACCTGTCTTACGCTTCTTTTC
>JADZEV010000044.1 GCA_020850295.1 Candidatus Nomurabacteria bacterium | reverse complement strand
CTTTCATACTTCATTTCTAACATAGTACAATATAAACATAATGAAAAAAGTCTTATTTTTATTAGTATTAGTTTCTATATTTTTTTCTATAAATCTTATAAAAGCGGGCGCTGAGGGGGAAATATCTTTTAATAAGGACGCTTCCTTTAAAAAAGACAGTGGTAATACATATATATTATCCGGCTCCATAGACAAAACAAAGCACAAAGATACAGACCCTACACCACTTGAAACCATAACTGTATCTGCGTTCTTCTATACTCAACCTAAAACTAACTCAAGTACGCCTTTCTATAGCACTAGACCAATTAAGCTAGAAAAAAGCTCTGGGGGAAAATATACTTTTGAATTAAATCGTCCCCCTCTAGAGCAAAACACTTATTATTCAATTGTTATAAATTTTGAAAGTGATAATGGTACAAAAAGTGAATATTTACTAAAAGATGTTAGTACAGAAAAGGGCATCGTCCCTGAGTCAGGTAAAGCGCGGGATGATTTCTTTAATAAAAATAGTTATAGATTACTTGCTCCTATTCCTGGTATGGTGGCTCTTCTTGATCCGGAGCTTTGCCAGCTTGAACAAACCAGAAATCCAGGTCAGATATGTGATATCAATGCATTTTTAAACTTTTTATTAAGCTTAGCTATTGGAGCGGCAGCTGTGGTTTTGGTTGTTAGAATTATAATAAGTGGTTATGGCTATATGGTAAGCGATATACCTTTTGTTAAAGCTAAACTTAAAGGTAACTTTATAGAAGCCTTAATAGGTCTTGTGGTAGCCCTGTCTGCTTATTTGATACTTAATACTATTAATCCGAGGTTGGTGAGTAATGATGTAAAGATTGGGGTGGCGGAGTTTAATGTGGAAGAAACACTTGCCATAACAGCTGCTGGTTACGACCCGAACTCACAAGCTGCTAAAAATCTAAGCCCAGAAGAGATACGTAAAATAAAAATATCCTATGAAGGTAAAAGAAAAGCAATAAAAGAAATTTATGCGCCGGCTAGAGATAGGGCGATACCAAACACTAGTCAGGGAATCAGACTTTTAATGACCGCTCATATAAGTATGGAAGGTTTTTATCCTGGAAGTATGTCTTATAGAACTAATAATCCTGGGAATATTGGGAATGTTGGAGCAAACAATCAAGGAATTTCTCAAAAAAGAACTTGCTATGCAACACTTGAGAACGGTATAAAGAGGCAATACAGCCATATAGCAAACCTGGTTTCTGGAAATAACCCCTCTTATAAGATCGGTAGAAAAGTCGAGGTCATACCAAGTGCACAGCGTTACCCTGGTGAATCTTGGATATATGATGGTAGTCTGTGGCAATATCTCTATATATATGCACCAGAAAGCCCTGAGAAAAGAAATGCTTATTTAAGTCATGTTATATCTTTTTTTGCAAGCGAAGGAATGACAATAAACAGAGAAACAAAGATGAAAGATTTATTTGGTAACAGCCCAGCAACAATAACTAATCCTCCTACTATTGATTGCCCTGCTAGTGCTTGGTAAGCATTAAATAATACAACTGTGATAAAATATATCTAATGAAAAAACTCCTTTTAGGAATATTTATTACAATATTTTTACTGCCTTTTTACTTTATAAGTGCTCAAAACCAATCAGGATATTCTTTGACCGCTACTTCAAAAAACTCAACAATTACAATAACACTGAACAGCCCACCTCTTTCTCCTAAAACAGTCCAACCTATAGTCAGCGAAGCTAAAATCACAACAATACCTTCTAATACAAGCAGTCCGATACCAAGTATTGGCGAAGGATTAGAGCAAAAGTCTATAAATCCTACAGGAAAAACTGAGTGGACAGTGCAACTAAAAGCAAACTCTACATACTATATAAGAATAATAGAAACAACTGGACAAACTAAAAGTTTTTTAACCAATGAGGTTACTGTAAAGACAGGTGGTGTAGGAGATATATATTTCAATGAACCAAAATTTCAAAAGATAAGTACTGGCATGTTCACCTTATCTGGATCTATAGATAAGACAAAGCATAAAGAGACAGATCCTATCCTTTTATCAACCATAAGCGTATCTGCTGGGTTTTACGATAAAAAGACAACTGATCTTATTTTCCAACTAAATCCAGCAAAACCTAATGAGTCTGGAGCGTATGAATTTTTGATAAACAATTCTAACTTTAATCAAAACACTTTTTACGATCTCAAAATGTCTTTTGATAGTACCAATGGTGGGCACAACGAACACGCTTATACAGTTGATACAGGGAAAGGTTATATCATCCCCGAATCAGGTAAGGCACGAGACGACTTCTTTGATAAGAATAGTTATCGGTTATTAGCACCTATTCCTGGTATGGTAGCTCTTCTTGACCCTGCGCTTTGCCAGCTTGAACAAACCAGAAATCCAGGTCAGATATGTGATATCAATGCGTTTCTTAACTTTTTATTAAGTTTAGCTATTGGGGCTGCGGCAGTGGTTTTGGTTGTTAGAATTATCATAAGTGGCTATGGCTACATGGTAAGTGACATACCTTTTGTTAAAGCTAAACTAAAAGGTAACTTTATAGAGGCTTTGATTGGACTTTTAGTAGCTTTGTCTGCCTATTTGATACTTAATACTGTCAATCCAAAACTGGTGAGTAATGATGTGAAGATAGGGGTGGTGGAGTTTGAAGTTATAAAATATGTAGACATAGACATTCCAGAAGGAGGAGACCTAACGGAGCCTATTTCAAATAATGGCTCTACTCCAGGATTTAATTGTGCATCAGGATCAAAAACTAATGGTTTCTGTATGTTTGGAACAATAGATAAGCCAAAACCAACAGGCCAAATCCCTGAGTTAATAAGATTCTTAGAGTCAGGTTATAAATTAACACTTATCAGAATATATCCTAATGATAGAATATTTTTTACCGCAGAAAAAGGTTCTGATAGAAAACAATTTTCTACTAACGGTATTGGGCATGGGGCAAATGGTTGGGCAGAGTTAGGAAAAGGTAAAGAGGGTGATAAAAAAACGCCTTATGGTTCTTATAAAATTGACAGGCCTCCAAGAAAAGCTCCTAATCAAAATACTGTTATGAGAAGTACCAGAAAAGATAAAAATGGTGTTGGTTATAGTATGGGAGGAGCAGTTTTTAACCTAAATAGCAGAGGTATAGCAATTCATTCAAATAATAAAAACAGTCAAGGAAACACTGCTGCTTGTATACTAATGTATAATGATGATCTTTTTGCTTTATATCCATATATATGGGTAGGATTACCTGTGGTTATTGGACCTTAATAAGCAACTTGTGTAGTACAATATAAACATGCGGCGTATTCTTATTTTATTAATAATTCTTGGTCTAGTAGGCGGAGGATTCTGGTATTTTAAATACAGACAAATAAAAACAACAGGGGAACAGTATACCGGTGTTTTCAAACCATTTTTCCCTTTGGGTGGTGACGGTAATACAGATATAAATTCTGACAACCAGATCACAGACACAACACCACCAGAAGGTGTGAGCTCACCAAACTCTCCATTTAAGCAACTAACTAATAGACCAGTAGCTGGATTTACTGTTTTCTCTAGAGAGAGAAAGATTAGTATACCGTCGGCTGATCAAAAAGATAAACCAACAATAGAAACAGTTGTTGATAGCATAGTTCGTTATGTAGCAAGACAGAGCGGTTTTGTATATGAAATAAGAAATGGTGAGAATCCTCTACAAATAAGTAATATTTTTATACCTTCTATATATGAAGCTTATTTCGTCGATAACAACCAGACCGCCTTACTTAGGTTTCTTAAAGAAGATGGTCAAACTATTGGCTCATATTCAGTACCTATTCCAGAAGAAAATCCAGATGGCACTAGGACACAAAAAGAAGGTTTGTTTTTAACCGACAATATAAAAAGTTTGACTATTTCTCCGGATAGCTCAGAAATAGTTAAGCTAAACGAAGTACAAACACAATCTGTAATATCAACTAGCTCTAGTTTTGATAAAAACAAAAAAGAACTTCTTGTTTCTCCTTTAAAAGAGTGGTTACTATTCTGGCCTAAAAAAGAAAGTGTTTATTTGCAAACTAAAGCAAGCGGGACCATAGATGGGTTTCTCTATAAAATAGAGTCTGATAGAAGACTTCGTAGAATATTGGGTAATATCAAAGGTCTAACAACAAGCATAAGCCCGAGTGGAAACTTCATATTGTATTCTGAAAGCGCCGGAACAAGTTTTAAAACAAAGATATTAGATACTAAAACCGGTAGTGTAAAAGATACAAACCTATCTATACTACCAGAGAAGTGTGCTTGGCTTAAAAACGATGATCTTATTTGCGCTGGAAACAACTCTGTAGAACAGGGAATTTATCCAGACATTTGGTATGCTGGACTTATTTCTTTCTCTGACCAGATATATAGAATCTACACGGCTAACAATATTTTCGATGTTTTATATTCAGGAGAACAAGGATACTTTGATATTACAAGCCCTAAAATAGACGAGAGCAGGAGCTTACTCTTTTTCATAAACAAAAGAACAGGTGTACTTTGGCAATTTAGCTTCTAGAGAGATTTAATGTTTTTCTAAAATAAAGCTCCTGAGCTATTGAGAATAGGTTTGTGATTGTCCAGTACAAAGCGACAGCGGAAGCGAGTTTTGCGGAAATAAAAATTATTATAATAGGCAAAATAAATTTTGTTTGCATAGACAAGCTTTTTGTTAGTTGAGACTGAAAGCCTTTATCAGTAGTCTCTGGTGGTTTAGGCATTAAAAATGCTTGTATTCCTTGCGTTATACCAGCTAGCACAGCAAAAGGTAGGAAGGGTTTTGTTATATCAATAACACCTAGAAACATATGCTTGAGACCGTCTGTATTTAGAAAGCTATATAAGTGCGTTGGTTGGTCTATTCCTCTAATAAAGGCAAAATATAAGGCAAACAAAATAGGGAGTTGTATTAGAAGATAAAGACACCCTGAGAAAGGGTTTATCTTTT
>JADZEV010000043.1 GCA_020850295.1 Candidatus Nomurabacteria bacterium | reverse complement strand
CGGTGTGTATTGGACGAAGTTCGAATGTATTTCGGGCAAAATCCGCAGGATTTTGACGAATGACACTTGCGCCTCGCACGCTCCCTTCGGTCGCGATCCCAAAACCAAAAATTTCCTTACAATTCCTTTTTCGGCGGGGGGTGTGGGGGGAGCCGGCAAAAAATGGAAAGGAAAATTTTTGGTTTTGGTTCCGACGCTTCATAAATATATTATATGGCAATTTGGAATAATACACAATGGAATATTATGATGTATACATATGCCAAGAGCAATTTATCAAGATGATCATAAGAAAATCGTTGAGCGCTTGAAACAAGCGCGTCTTGATGTCGGTCTAGGACAAATTGAAGTCGCTGAAAAACTTGGTAGAACTCAGTCTTATGTTTCTAAAATAGAATCAGGACAAAGACGCTTTGATGTCTTGCAACTCAAAGAGTTTGCAAAACTTTATAAAAAATCTTTAGACTTTTTTGTTAAATAATTATGAAGAAATGCACTGAATGTAATCATAATAGAGCAACACGTGGAGAATTCTGCGAATCTTGTTTTAATGAAACAAAGATCTGCCGAAGATGTCAGCAAAAGAAAAGTATTTTTGAATTTGAAAAAAATCAAAAATCTATACGAGGCAAAGTTTCAAGAAGAGGCGAATGTAGAGATTGTCGCAGTTGGAAAAAACCAATGTCTACTAAAGATAGACAGACATTTGAAAAAATATCTCCACCGCCACTAATAGGAAAACCATTCACTTGCCCGATTTGTACTAGAACAATTATAAGACAATTTAAAAATGACGTTGTGTTAGATCATCTCCATAATACAGGTAAAATAAGGGGTTGGATTTGTAGAATGTGTAATAACGGGATGGGTATGATGGAAGATGACACAAAAACATTAGAGCGCGCTATTAATTGGATTAATGGTACTCTGAAATAGTTTATACTATTTACCCAATCTTTTTTTTGCTAACTCAACATATTCTTGCGAAATATCACATCCAAGATAATTCCTCTTATTTATCATTGCCATTTTGCAAGTTGTGCCAGATCCACACATTGGATCAAAAATTAAATCTTCAGGATTTGACCAGCTTATTATATGATCTTGAACTAACTTTTCTGGAAATATTGCCGGATGTTCATGAGCAATTTTATCGCTAGCTGAGTGACCTCTTCCTATTAAATATTCCCAAACATTTGTCCTTCTGCCATATTTAGAATATCCAGCTCTTTTTAATTTCAACAATGAACCATCAGATAATCTCTTGGTTCCACTGTCACCATCTCGTGCATCCTTGTTTTCCCTGTCCTTTAGTAGATTTATTGTTTTTGGAGTACCTTTACTCAAAACAAACATATATTCAAATGTTTGCCAATATGTTTTATTGCTGCCAACTGCTCCACGCGGAGTCTTTTGATAAATCATAGTATCAAATAGATTGAAACCAATCTCCTTGAAAAATAGAGCTTGTCTAAAAGAAGATCCTGTCTCATTTCCTTTTATTGTTTGATCTCCAACAATCCATACAACAACTCCACCCTTTTTTGTCACTCTAAAAAGTTGTTTTGCAATATTTTCAAAATCAAAACTATAGCCCTTATAATCTCTCATGTCATCATATGGGGGAGAAGTTACTGTCAGATCAACAGAATTCTCGTCCATTGATTTCATAAACTCAACACAGTCTGATCGATAAATATTATTTAGTTTTATCTTCCCACTTTTTAGTTCTTGTTCTTCAAGATTTCTAAAAGTTGAAATTACTTTTCCCTGAATTATCACCTCCTTAACATAAAAAGGCTTTAGTTTTGGATTCGCTGGTTGCAACCTTATTCTATTTTTTTCCCTGTAAATTTTCTTGAGAGTAACTTCGTTGTTATTAATTAGGGCGACAGCAGTTTCACCATCTTCAACCGTATTTTGCTTCCGGACTATAACAGTATCACCATCAAATATACCCTCATCTATCATACTGTCACCTTTAACGCCCAAAGCAAAAAGCTCCCCTTGTTGAAATAAACTTCTAGGCACGGGTATGGTTTCGTATTCTTCTATCGCTTCAATAGGTTGCCCTGCAGCAATATATCCTCTAAAGGGGATATTGATTATCTCGTCTTTTTTACCAATCTCCACAGACCTAACAGCATTTTTCTCACGATTTATATATTTTTTATCTTGTAGGATTTTAATGTAGTGATTTACCGTAGAAACAGAAGCCAACTTCAAATGTTTTCTCATTTCTTCATGAGAAGGAGCCACGCCATGTTTTTGTGTGTATGTCTCGATGAAGTCTAAAACCTTTTTTTGTTTAATCGTGAGCATAAATATATTGACTAATAATATTCTAATTTATATAATTCTATTATACTAGAACAAGACTAGAAAGTCTAAACTTAGTTATCCACAATTATTAATTAACCTTTATAAATTATATGCAAGTAACTTGGACAGAACTAATCCCCCTAGATCAAGCAGGGGTGAATCGCATAAAAGATAATGTTTCTGGAGTTTATCGTATTTCTCATCACGATCAAACAAATAATTCTTATTATGTTCACTATGTTGGACAGGCAGAAAATTTAAAAGAAAGATTGGGGCAACATTTGGCAGGCTCAGAGACTAACTCCTGCTGTAATAGTTTTTTGAAAAGTCATAAGTGCTATTTTCGTGCATGTTCAATATCTACCCAAAGTGGTAGAGATGGAGCAGAAGTAGCATTATACGAGAAATATCAACCGAAGTGTGTAGAAAGGATACCTGATGTAAGTGCCATTGAGATAAATTTTGAATAGTCATGAAAAAGAGGGTGACAAGGAAGAAAACCGCAAATAAGAAAAAGAGATTAGTTTCTAAACGCTCTTTTACTGCAAAAAATATTCAAGATGTCTCAACGCTTGCTGAGCTACTTGGAAATATAATTCCAGCAACTAGCTTTGGGAATGGTTTTTGTTTTCAAAAAATTGCAAAAGAAAATGGCTTGTCTAAATTTTGGAAAAGTGGAAATAAAAAAGACCAGATTACATATTTTATTACAAATGTATTGAAATATCATCCTAAGATTTTTTATAAAATTTTACGCGAAAACATCTCTCTCGGCATTCAAAGACGACACAAGCAAGGTAACCCTGTGTTAAAACCAGAAATTCAAAAATTAGATAATGTTCTCAAATCTCTTTCAGTAAACTTCACAAAAGAAATTGAGGAATTGAATTTACCTACTGAAAGACCTCGAATTGTTCCTCCGCCTATTGAATACCAGAAGATCCTAGAAAAAGCATCTCTCCACCCCATTCTTTTACCTGAATGTATTGGTTTATATAAAGATGGTTATGTTAATGAATCAGTTCGTAAATCTTTAGAAAAATTAGAAAAATATATTCAGGATGTCACGGGACAAAAGGACATCATCGGTAAAGATTTAATGGTTCAAACTTTTAATGAAGCAAACCAGCCGAAGATAAAAGTAACTCCGCTCATATCAAAAAATGATATAGCCCAGCAAGAAGGATTTAGATATCTGAATATGGGTTTAATGTTATATTGGAGAAACAAGTTTAGTCACGGCGATAAAGAACAAATATCATACATTGAAGCTTGCAGTGTGATATTTATAGTCAGTGAAATGATTAGAATTATTGAAGAATCTAAATAGGGAGCCACTTGCTTTAGCAAGTGGTTTTCTGTGCGCGCATTGGGTGGGTGGGGCAAGCACATATAAACTTGCTTGTGCCTCAGCACAATCCGCTTTTTAGAGTTACCACAGACTCAAACGAAGCCACGGAGCGAATACGAAGCAAACACCGAGCAGGCATCGTGAGCGAATGCGAACGGCCTATGCGAGGTGGTTGCGAAGTGTGAGCGGACGCTAGAACTGCCACAAAACGCGGATACGGGAGCGCCTCGCACCGACGCGAATGACGGAGGAAAGGACGGACAAAATATCACCATAATGCTAAAATATAAATACAAGTCCTTTCTGGAGGAATGAAGCGTCGGAACCAAAACCAAAAATTTTCCTTTCCATTTTTTGCCGGCTCCCCCCACACCCCCCCCCGAAAAAGGAATTGTAAGGAAATTTTTGGTTTTGTACCGCGACCGAAGGGAGCGGACGAGGCGCGATTCATTCGTCAAAATCCTGCGGATTTTGCCCGAAATACATTCGAACTTCGTCCAATACACACCGCCAAGAAAACTTAGTATCGGCATGACCCACATGCTTAGGTGGGTGGGGCGACCCGATTACCTAGAAACAGATATTTAAGCTAAAATGAATGCATGAAAGTCGCATTAGTTAATTTATGTAAAACCGAAGATTTCACTAAACATAAATCGTATAGTGATTCGATTTCATTTTTGAATGAAAACAATATTGAGTTTCTGGATTTTGCTTCAGGACTTGAGACGATTGATGAAATGGTAGAATCCTTCCATAAAGCACTCAATTCTGATGCAGATTTAATCTGGGTTATTCGCGGAGGAAATAAGTGCATACAAACTCTCAATAAAATTGATTGGAATAAAGTTGTTGATTCGAAAAAGGTATTCTATGGCCTGAGCGACTTCACACACTTCTCCACTATGGCGGTATCTAAAGGCGTTACTTGTTATTACGGTCAAGGCCTTACAAACATCAAATCTTACTTCCCAAATCCTTCTGAAAGGCAGTTTATTGCCAACTTTCTTGCAAGCGGTACACCTGTTTCAGAAAATGCTACAACACTTGTAAATAGTAAATCAGATTTGAATGTCTTAGATGAAAAAGTTATTGGTGGACATTTGTTGATTTTTACCTTAATGCAAAGCCAATTAAAAGTTGATTTGAAAGATCGTTTTGTATTTATCGAATATCACACAGGAGCAATTGGTGAAGATTTGGACGATCTCGGATATTACCTTGACCAATTGCTATACGTCTTAAAAGACAATTTGCCTAAAGGTTTCGTTCTTGGTCGTACCGAAATGCGCAATTTTGATAACTCTCAGATTGCAATCGATGAAATAAACAGATATTCAGCAGAAAAGCTCGCTACAACGGGACTGCCCGTATATTATCTGGATCATTTCAAGAATACTGTAACTTTCAAATAATCGACCCCGACCCACTTTCCTCATTTCAAGTCTTAAAACTCTGTCAAAACACCTTTACGGTACCTCACCGTCCTGGTACTGAACCCACGATGCCCGCAATTTCTACTTTCTCTTATATCCATGCGCCAGTGCAATGCAAAGAATGTTTTTAGCACCGCCCGATTTTAAAGCTCGCATAGCTTCAAGAAAAGTCGCACCTGTTGTTGTAACATCGTCCACTAATATATAAATAGTGCTCTTTCCGCCAGCTGGCGGATAATTATTTTTTACATACATAGTATTTGCGATATTTTTCTGTCGAGCTTTTCTATCTGACAGATGGCTTTGGGGGATAGTGTCTTTGTTTTTTATTAAGATATTTAGAACTTTTGAATTTGGTATTTCTTTTGAGAACCATTTGGCAATCAACAAACTTTGATTGAAGCCTCTGGTTTCGGTTTTTCTTTTGTACTGAGGGATTGGAACAAGTGTTATTTTTTCCTGTGAAGATGATTGTAGGTGTTCTGATATTATTTCGCTCATCAATACAGAAGATTTTTTTGTTAGAAGCTTGATTTCTTGACCTTTGTGTTTGTATTTTAAATTCCAAATAGCATGGCTCACTATAGGGTTTCCATAGTCATAGAGACCATAAATACCGTAATTTTCTGTTTCTTCTGCAAAAGGTATGTGTTCTAAACAGTTTTGACATATTGCTTCTCCTTGGGTTTGGCAACCACAGCACCTTCTGCCGAAGAGAAATTTGTCAATATACTCTTGTATAGTAAATAAAACCTTTTTCATTTATACTATATGTTATATGGACAGTATACTAAACGGAGTAAAGGGATTCTTCTCTTCACTCTTTGGAACAAAGAAAACTAACCTAGCTGTAGGTATAGATATCGGTACTTCTTCTATAAAAGTAGTTCAATTAAAAAGAGAGGGAGGTGTTGCGGTTTTGGATACCTACGGAGCTTTAGCTCTTGGGCAGTACGGGGAGAGTGGAACTGTTGGGCAAGTTACAAATCTAGATTCTCAGACTTTAGCGAAGGCACTCGGAGATGTTTTAGCAGAAACACATATAACCAGCAAAAATGTTGTTGTTGGTTTACCGTCGGTGTCTTGTATTATTTTTATTTTACAATTACCGGCGACCATAGAGGAAAGGGATTTTGGTGTAGTTATACCAAACGAAGCAAAGAAGTTCATTCCTGTTTCTATGAACGATGTGTCGCTTGACTGGTATGTGATCCCTAGAAGAGAAGACTCAGGATCAGAGAGTCGCGCACTATCAGAAAGTGGAGGAGAGGCACGAATATCAATACTGGTTGTTGCTACTTTAAACGAGACTCTTGTTAAATATACTGAGATTATGCAAAAGGCGGATTTGCCTATGCAGTCTTTAGAAATAGAAGTTTTCAGTCATATCAGAAGTGTTTTAACTAGAGAGCTTTTCCCGGTGATGATAGTAGATATTGGAGCTTCAAAGACTAAGCTTTCTATTATCGAGCACGGTATCGTTGAAACTTTCAGACTAGCAAATAAAGGCTCTCAAGACATAACGCTTGCCATCGCACACTCTCTAGAAATACCTTTTGAAAAAGCTGAAAACATAAAGAAAGAATACGGCTTGGTACCAAATATAGAGCACCCAAATGTTGAGGAGTTAATAAAAGTTCATTTGTCTGATATTTTCCAAGAAATAAATAGTAATATTTTGGCTTACGAAAAAAGATATAACAAAAATATTGGTAAAATAATATTTACAGGAGGAGGAGCTCTGACAAAAGGTTTGCTTGAATATGCTAAACAAAGTTTTTCTGCAGAACTTGTTTTAGCTGATCCGTTTACAAAAGTTGAGTCTCCAGTTTTCTTGCAAGGAGTTTTGAAAACAACTGGCCCAGAATTTTCTGTCGCTCTTGGTCTTGCACTTAAACAACTTCAGTAATCCACTTAAAAACTTGTACAAATCGAAACAAATCAGTGTTATACTTATTAACACATGGAGCCATCTGTTACTACATCTTTTATTCCAAAGAAACCAATAAGTTCTAGTGTCGCACCTGTTAGACATTCAAATCGGTCTATAGGTTTGCTTTCGTTACTTGCAGGTGTAACTTTGATAGGAACAGCTGTTGCTTTTGGTGGTGTTTTTTTGTATCAAAAACAACTAACTCTACAAAAAACCAAACTTGAACAATCAATAAGTGAAGCCAGAAACGGTATAGGTACTGATTTTGTGGCTGATATGAGCAGGCTTAATCTAAGAATAAATGGTGTTAAGGATATTATTAACAACCATATAGTAATAACTCCTATTTTTAAATCTCTTGAGGCTTCTACACTTAAGTCTGTCCAATATAAAGATTTTGATTACACAATAGTAGAAGGGGCGACCAAGGGAAGCCAAACTGTTTCTGTTGAAATGAAAGGTGCAGCAAAAAACTATGGCACTATAGCTTTGCAATCTGACGCATTTTCAACAAATACTCTTATTAAAAATCCTGTTTTTTCAAACCTAACAATCGATGACAAAACCAAAACAGTTAACTTCAAACTTTCATTTAATGTTTCAATGAGTGATTTGTCTTACCAAGCATTTGTTGATGGTATGAACAATAAAGTAAATCCGGTATTATTAGATAATAGTACTACCCAATAACATGAGACAATTTTTCTTATTATTTGTAATAGCTGTATCTGTAGGTGCTTTTGTCATTTTTGTTATACCTAGATATAAAGATTTACAAGCTATGAGAAAAGATGTTTCAAGTTTTGACAGCAGACTTGCAACAGCAGAAAGACTTAAACAGTCAAGAGAAGAGCTAATAGCAAAATATAATAGTATTTCTAAAAAAGACTTAGATAATCTTAAGATACTTCTTCCTGATACAGTTGATAATATCAGACTTATAATACAGATTGATTCACTCGCAACAAAAAACGGCATGTCTTCTCTTAGAAATGTTGAATATGATGCCGCAAAAACAGACCCTCAAGCCAAACCAGATGTTCAACAAAATGTTTCTCAAAAGCCTTACGGTGAGTTCACAATGTCTTTCACAACAACAGGTCAATATAAAAACTTTCTTTCTTTTATAGCAGATCTTGAACAAAATTTAAGATTGGTAGATATATCTTCAGTATCGTTTACTGAGGGAGACAAGTCGCTAGGAGATAGTTTGAGTTACAAGATAACATTAAAAACTTATTGGCTAAAGAAATAATTATGAGTAGAAAAACAAAAATCTTTGCTTTAATAGTTCTCGGTTTAGCAGCTGTTATTTTTGCTATATCTTCTTTCTCTGGTAAAGAAGAAGATACTTCTGTTAATCCAAACAATCTTTTGATTTCTAATACCGGCGTTATCCCTTTGCCAGGAAATGACAATCCAATAATAAATAGTAATGATGAATTCTCTAAAGTACTTTCAACTATAAAAAATATAGTTATAGATACTTCTGTACTACAAAATCCGGCTTATATATTACTTAGAGATTTTCCTGTTTCGCTAGGTACTGATTCAGTAGGTAGAAGCAATCCTTTTGCGCCAATAGGTGTAGATAGTCCTGTAAGTACACAAGAAACTTTAGTCCAAACACTTCAAGCAGGAAAGATAACTAAAACTACAGCAGAAGCGGGTGCCCAAGTATCTTTATCCAGTTCAGCTCCAGTTAGTGTAGTTTTTGAATACGGAACAACTGATACTTTTGGTTCAGTGACTCCAGCAACTATTGTTACAAAAAATACTACAGTACTTAGCACTCTGACAGGTCTTATACCAGAGACACTTTATTATGTTAGGGCAGTGGCTATAGTTGGCTCTAGTACAACAGTTGCCAATACGACATCATTTGTTACATCAAAATAATATTTTAGAGTATACTTATAATAATGTTTTTAGACTTTCTGCTATCACAAAATATTATTAATGAATTGCAGTACAACAAAGTACTGGCAGAACTTGATACTAAATTTGAAGGCAATATAACAAAAGCAATACTATCTGTAGGTATTTCTGAAGATAGCTTGACTCAGGCTAAGGCTAGTTTTTATAAACTTCCTTATCAAAAGATAACAACAAGACAAGTCCCATATGAAGTCGTTAAATACATATCTGAAGAATCAGCAAAGCACTATAAATTTATCCCTATAGCTTTTTCAGATGGAGTTCTTTCTGTTGGGGTAACAGAGCCGGAAAATATAGAAGGCATGAATGCGCTTCAGTTTATTTCTGTTAAACTTGGTATTCCTTTTAAAGTTTTTTTAATTTCTTACAGTGATTTTTTGGCTGTTGCTGAGAACTACAAGGCTGTTTCAGAAGAAGTTAATACTGCACTTGATGAACTAGATAGTGAAATAAAAGAAGAGCTTAATTTAGCATCAAAGAAAAATAGCAAAGATCCTAGTTCGCAAAACTCCGATATTTTAGACAAGGAAAAAATAATAGAAGACGCACCTATTATCAAAATAGTTGCGGTTATTATAAATCACGCAGTAGAAGGAAATGCGTCTGACATACACATAGAAAATACAGGTGAAAAAGTCCAGGTTCGCTATAGATTAGATGGTATTTTGCATAGGACTCTTGTTTTACCGCTAAATTCTTTTGACGGTATTGTTGCTCGTATCAAGATATTGGCGAAGCTTAGATTGGATGAAAAAAGAAAACCTCAAGACGGATCTTTTGCAACCGTCTTAGAAGGAAGGAAAATAGAGTTTCGTGTTTCGACTTTTCCAGCCTACCACGGTGAAAAAGTTGTTATGCGTATCTTGGATTCAGAAAAAGGTATTAAATCCCTTGAGGCTATTGATTTTACCAAAGAGAACCTAGAGACAATCAAAGAAGCTATAACTCGTCCATATGGACTCATACTTATCTCTGGTCCAACTGGTTCTGGTAAGAGTACAACCTTGTACTCAATGTTAAATGAGGTAGATAAAGAAGGAAACAATGTAGTGTCCCTTGAAGACCCTGTTGAGTATCAAATAGAAGGAGTGACACAATCTCAAGTTATGCCAGAGATAGGATATACATTTACCTCTGGTCTTCGTTCTATACTTCGACAAGACCCAAACATCATCATGGTGGGAGAGATTCGAGATAAAGAAACAGCACAGCTTGCCATCCAGGCAGCTCTTACTGGTCACTTAGTTTTATCTACTATCCACACGAACTCAGCTATAGGTATTGTTCCTAGGCTTGTAGACATGGGAGTAGATCCTTATCTTATTGCTCCAACTCTTATTTTAGCTATGGCTCAAAGACTGGTTCGAAAAGTTGATCCAGACGCTCGTCACAAAATCCCTATGGACGATATAACAAAAGAATTAATAAAAAAACAATTTAGTGATCTTGATAAGCAGTATTTAGATAAACTCTCTATCCCTGATTTTATGTACGAAGTTAAGCCAACCTCAGAATCTCCATCTGGCCTCCGTGGAAGAGTAGCTGTTTTTGAAATGTTCAAGATAGATAGAGATATACAAGAGCAAATACTAAAAAATCCAGTTGAGCCCGAGCTTTATAAGCTCTGTAGAAGCAAAGGGATGTTAACACTAAAAGAAGATGCTTTAATGAAGGCTTTAAAGGGCGACATTTTAATGCAAGAAGTTTTCAGTTTTAACTAGGCTCTTTTTTGAAGGAGGGTTATAATATAAACACATGGATAATAACGAAACTAAAAAAAGAAAAGTTTTGATAGTAGACGATGACTCTTTTTTGTTAGATATGTATTCTATGAGATTTTCTCAGTCTGGATATGAGGTTGAGACTGCAATGAATGCGCAAGAGGTAATGCAAAAACTTCATGAAGGTCTAGTACCAGATGTTTGTCTATTTGATGTCGTTATGCCTGTAACAGATGGTTTTGAAATGTTAGAAAATATTAACAAAGAAAAACTTATTCCTAGCACTATTAAAATATATCTTACAAATCTTGGACAAGAACAAGATATAGCAAAAGGTAAATCTTTAGGAGCAGCAAGCTATATAGTAAAAGCTAACAGTACACCTAGTGAGGTAGTCGCTCATGTAAATAAGGTCTTAGAAGAACATGGATTATAAAAACTTTTTTGAAGAATTAGTAGATACCTTGATTAGGGAAGACGGTTCAGACCTTCATCTTTCTTCTGGTAGGGTGCCAGCAGTTAGAGTAAATGGAGAGTTAGTGTTCCTAATGTCTAGAGAGCCTTTAAAACAAGTTGACCTAGAGGGTATATTAAAGGCGATTCTTTCAGAAGAACAACATAATAATTTTCTTAAATCTCAAGGTTTAGATTTTTCTTTTGAACATAAATCAGGTGCCAGACTTAGAGGAAATGCTTTTATACAACAAGGTAAATTTGCAGTTGTTCTAAGACTTGTACCTCATGTTAAGACTTTGGCTGAATTAAATTTACCGTCTTCTCTTGCTGATTTTGCTAGAAAAAGACAAGGGTTTTTCTTGGTTGTTGGTCCTGTGGGACAAGGAAAAAGTGCTACCATGGCGGCTATGGTTTCTCTTATTAATGAAGAAAAGCAAGCTCATATTTTGACTATTGAAGATCCTGTTGAGTATGTTTATGAACAAAAGAAATCCATTATTGATCAAAGAGAAATAGGCATAGATTCGGCTGATTTTTCTGATGCTTTGAAAGGGGCATTTCGACAAGATGTGAATGTTATCTTGATAGGTGAGATGCGTAATCCAGAGACTATAGGTACCGCTGTTACCGCAGCTGAAACAGGACACCTTGTTCTTTCGACTCTACACACAAATACAGCTTCACAAACAATTGACCGTATAATAGACTCTTTCCCGGCAAGCCAACAAGATCAAATAAGAGTTCAGCTCGCTTCTTCACTTATCGGTGTCTTTTCTCAAAGACTAGTTCCAAGAATATCAGGCGGAAGAATACCGGCTTATGAGTTAATGATAAACAATAACGCAATATCAAATCTTATCAGAGAGAAAAGAACTCACGAGATAGATACTGTTATTGAAACAGGTTTTGAACAAGGTATGGTAGATATGAATAGATCACTAGTAGAACTTGTTCGAGCAGGAGAGATAACAGTTGAGAATGCTTTTGCTTATTCAGTTAATCCAAAAAATTTAGAGAGATTATTATAATATGAATTTTAGATATACAGCAGTAACAGATAAAGGAGAAAAACGAGATGGTGTCATCGAGGCTGTTAATCGTGAACTTGCAATTTCAGGCCTTCAAAGAAGAGGTCTTATTGTTACTTCTGTAAAAAGCGAAGAAGAAGCTAAAAAATGGTTCGAAATAACTCTTTTTGAAAAAGTCCCAATGAAAGAAATAGTTATTCTTTCAAGGCAAATGTCTACTTTATTCGAAGCTCAAGTTTCTGCCCTAAAAGCTTTTTCTTTACTTGCAGCAAATACACAAAACAAACTTCTAGCAAGGAAGATGAATCAAATAACAGCAGATCTTCAAGCTGGATCTTCTATTGCTGGAGCTCTTTCAAAACATCCAGATATTTTTTCTGATTTTTATGTAAACATGGTTAAAGCCGGTGAAGAGTCAGGAAAGCTGACCCAGGTTTTTGAATATTTGGCTGACTATCTAGATAGACAATACGCCCTGACCTCAAAAACTAAGCACGCTTTGGTTTATCCGGCGTTCGTTATTACTATTTTTATAGTAGTTATGGTGCTTATGTTTACGGTTGTTGTACCAAAGCTCTCTGGAATAATCTTAGAAAGTGGTCAAGAGATACCTTTTTATACAAAGATAGTTTTGTGGGTAAGTGACTTTTTGGTTAATTATGGAATATTCTTCTTGCTATTTTTTGTCGTCTTTGGAATTTATGTTTTTAGACTGGCAAGATCACAAAAAGGTAAAAATTTTATTGACGAGATTAAGCTTAGTGTTCCTGTCGTAGGAAGTTTGTTTAAGAAAATATATCTAGCTCGTATTGCTGACAACATGGATACCATGCTTTCAGCCGGGATACCGATAGTTAGAGCAATAGAAATAACTAGTAATGTAGTAGGAAATAAAAAATATCAAAATATTCTTACAGAAGCAATGGAGGCTGTTAAGACAGGTAAAAGCTTTTCTCAGGCGCTAGAGGTTCATGAAGAAATACCAAAGATTATGTCTCAGATCGTAAGGGTGGGAGAGGAAACTGGTTCTATGGGGCAGATACTTAAAATGTTAGCTAAGTTCTACAAAAGGGAGGTTGATGAAGCGGTTGATACTTTAGTTGGGCTTATTGAACCTTTCATGATCATATCGCTTGGTCTAGGTGTAGGGCTTCTTTTGGTATCTGTTTTGGTTCCTATTTACAACATTGCTGGAGGAATTCAATAAAGCCTTTATCCACTTGCTCTTTTTTTCATGAGTTATGGTACAATTAATCTAATTACAAAGGAATTTGTAATAATCGATTATTAAGATTCAAATATTATTTTTAATTTAAAAAACTAATTGTTATGAAAAAGAATTTAAACCGCGGTTTCACACTTATCGAATTGTTGGTGGTTATCGCAATTATTGGTATTTTGGCTTCTGTGGTGCTTGCATCACTTAACTCAGCTCGAAACAAAGGAGCTGATGCAGCTATCAAGGCTTCTCTAACGAATGCTCGTGCTCAAGCAGAATTGTTCTATGATACGGGTACAACATATGCTAATGTTTGTACTACTGGAACAAATAATATTTCTGCAATGATAGATAGTGCCGCAAAAAAACTCTCAGCTAGTAACACTGTAGGAGCTACTGCTCAAGCGTTCTCATATAACGCAGCTGGCGGAACTGGTTCTGCTGTTTGTCATGATAGTGCTTCAGGCTGGGCCGCTATAGTATCTCTAAAGAGTCCTGCAACAGCTAGTTCAGGTTGGTGTGTTGACTCAACTGGAGCTGCTAAAGAAGCAACAACTCTTGCTGCATCTGCTATAGTTTGTCCTTAATCTATAATCTATTTAATATAGATAAACAAAAACTACCCTTATATGGGTGGTTTTTGTTTACTTTATTTTTTATACCTTTACTCTAATTAATTAATTTTGGTATAATTTTCATATGAATTACAAAAAAGGTTTTACAATCATTGAGCTTTTAATGGTAATAGCTATTATTGGAATTATTGCTTCAATAATGATTTCCAATCTAGGCAAAGGAAAAAACAAAGGAACAGATGGGGCTATCACAAAACAAGTAACCGAAATAAGATCTCAAGCAGAACTTCATTTTATAAATAATGGTAACTCGTATTTAAATGTTTGTACCAGTGGTACGAACAATGTTAACTCTATGTTGTCAAAACTAGCTAGCATATCTGGTACTACTGCAGCTATAAATAGTGGTGCAGTTCAAACAACAACAACTACTAATTGCAACACATCAGTTGCCGCTTACGCAGTTTCTGTAAAATTAAAAGATCCAACTACAACTACTTATCTATGTACAGATTCTATTAACGCCACTAGAACATCTACTACACCTCTTCCAGCAAGTCAAACTTTCTGTCCTTAGGTTTTTGCATGTTATAATATAGTCATGATTTTTCTGCCGTTAATAATATTTATTTTTGGACTTATTATCGGGAGCTTTTTAAATGTAGTTATATTGCGCATTAATACTGGTAGGAGTATCGCAAAAGGTAGAAGTAAATGTGCTCGCTGTAGTACTACGCTATCTTGGTATGAGTTAATACCAGTATTTTCTTTTTTGACTCTTAGAGGTAAATGTAAAACATGTAAAAATCCTATATCTTTTCAGTATCCACTCGTAGAGCTAACTACAGCTCTAGTTTTCACAATTCTGTATACCAAAATATTGCTCTCTAATGGCTTTAATTTTTTTGGCATAGTTTCATTTTTAGGAGCAAGCACTATATCTGCATTACTTATAGTTATATTTGCTTATGACATAAAACATAAAATTATTCCTGACAAAATAGTTTACCCTTTTATTATTATTTCTTTGGCTTCTGTATTTTGGAGAAATGTTTTTGGTGACAATGATATGTTGATAAAAGATCTTTTTGCCGGACCAGCACTAGCAGCACCATTTTTCTTCCTTTGGTTTTTTTCAAAAGGTAGAGCTATGGGTTTTGGTGACGTGAAGCTTTCTTTAGGTATAGGATGGTTGCTCGGCTTAGCTGGTTCTTTAGCAACATTTTTCTTATCTTTTTGGTTAGGTGCAATAGTTGGTTTGTTACTTATGGCTTCATCAAAAACTAGTCTTAAAAGTGAAATAGCTTTTGCGCCATTTTTAATAATAGCTGTTTTTATTGTAGGAGTTTTTAGTGTAACCCTGCAAAGCCTTTTCCCAATATGGTAAATACAAAAAACAAACAATCCGGAATAACTCTTGTTGAATTAATGGTCGTCGTAGCTATTTTTAGTGTGGTCTCTTCAGTTTTATTGTTTAAATATTCTGATTTTAGTACAAATGTTTCTCTAAGAAACCTTTCTCAAGATATTGCTCTAAGCATTCGTAAATCTCAAACATTTGCAACTAGTGTAAGAAATGCTAACGGTCCAGGAGATTCAAGTTATCCAGCTTATGGAATAGTTTTCTCTCTTGAGTCTCAAATAGATCCATATCTCCCAACACCAAAGAGATTCATTTCTTTTGCGGATTTCATACCTTCTGGCCAAAGTGCTCCTAATAAAATATATGATTCAAATGGTACCTGTGGATCACCGCAAGAAGGCGCTGAGTGCGTAGAAGCTATAACGATAAATAGTGGCGACTCCATTGTTGAAATAGAAACAGATGTGTCTGGTATTGTTTCTTCTGGTAGTGTTCATATTACATTTCGTCGTCCTAGTCCTGATGCTATTATTTGTTATATACCAAGCGGTCAAAGTTCTTGTGTTGGGCAAGCCTCATATGCAAAGATTAAAATTAGATCAGCAAAAGGTCTAACAAAAGTTATCTCTGTTTGGAATACTGGGCAGATAAATGTAGAATAAATTATGAAATACAAAAACCAACAATCAGGATTTACTCTTATAGAACT
>JADZEV010000042.1 GCA_020850295.1 Candidatus Nomurabacteria bacterium | reverse complement strand
TTATTGAACACTTCTGCAATTTCTACTTCCAACACCTTTCAGAGCAACACAAACAAGAGCAAAAAAGGCTAGACTAATTAAAATCTAGATTCAATTCTCTAGTCTCCAGACTCTCAAAATTTGTCTGACAAATTTTGAATGGGGTGCTTTAGTAGACGAGATTATGAACCATACAATAGACCTTAAAATTACAAAAGGTGGAGCTCTTCGCTTACTTTCTATACAGCTCTAAGTGTCTTTTGTGGTAAGTATACTATAACGAAATAATAAAATATCACGATGTACTATGCTCAAGCCAACACAAGGATAAAAAAAGATAGCTCTCAGAGAAGAAGAAATTTTCAACAATGAGATTTTTCTTCAGAAGCTTTCACTAGCCAAAAGTATTGAAGATAAATGGGAAAGGAGAAGAGCAGGAAGAATGTTGGCTCAAGAATACAACTTAGATATGTCAGTGGGTACAAGGATGTCTAATGAGTTTGCACATCCTGCTTTCAAGGTAGATAGACTCACTTACGACCTTGATGTATGCAGGCTAGTTGATGCTAAAGCGAATAGAGAAGAAGAACTAGATTGCTTTGAGGCAACTGGCGAATTATTTGGTAGAAAGGAGCTTGATAGGTTTCCTGTACACCTCATGATCAGTCCAGACGCATCGAAAAGAGATGTTTTAGACTTCATAAATAAAAACTGGCAGTTGGTGCAGGCGTATATGGAAGACTATAAAAGGAAGACTCCTGCTATCCGAGAAAAGCAGAATAAAGAAAGGGATAGCAGAATTTGGGAGTTACAACATTTAGGCGCAAAAATGGTTGCCAGTAAGATCAATCAAGAATTTCCAAACACGAACTTCTCCTATGCGGATGTAAATAAGGTCCTGCATAGGATGCGGAAGAAAAGAAAGTCAGATCTAGTGTCGTACAGTTAGGGGAATATATTCTTCAATAGGCTTAGGTTACGGTTTCCTCATGAATACACATGAGGATTTTTCCAATGCACAATTAGCCGAACAGGCAGATCTAGGAGAGGTCTCTGTTTGTAGTAATGCTGAAGAGCAAAGAAGGCTCCTCAAGTTATTCGAGATTTTTATTTCTATAGATAAGAAACGTAATGAGCAAAGAGCGAGAAATCATAACGGAAGTACAGATTTATCCAGTGAAGCCTCATAATGGCTTGATAGCATTCACAAGCTTTGTTTTGTTTGAATCTTTGTATTGTAGTTGTGTAGCAATATTCACACGACCTCAAGGGGGATACCGATTGGTCTATCCCACGAAGAGATCAGGAAAAAAGGATATGGATGTGTTTCATCCAATTGGTTCTGAGCTAGGCAAGCAGATTGAACAAGCTGTTTTAGTAAAATATCACGAAGTAATTCAAAATGATCGATACAGTATGTCTCATTTTTAAAGAGACCGATTTTCATATTATGGATCATGGACGCTTTTCACCTGCAACAGAAAACCTGTTTCGTCCTCCATATATTAAAGTGACAGGAAAACAGCCATTTAAAGCAGTCAATAATCCGACAAAGAAGGATAAAGAAACCTATGGCTATTGTCCAAGAGTGACGTTGTTTAAAGCTCTACGAAAAGGAGGGTTCCAGATCTTTCTTCATGTGGAGTTTTCTATTCCAAAGCTTCTCTATGGAAATAACTTTGATGAGGTCTGTGAGACTGATTTTGGTGAAATATGCTCGAAACTCTCTCAAGCTTTGGAAGTGATGGGTATAAAGCTCATTGGTGGAAGAAAAACCATTGCTGAGGCTGGTGTCTCAGTCGTTCATTACGCTAAAAATATAGTACTTAGAAACTATGATACTCCTTATCGGTATTTGCGAGAGTTTGAGAAAATCAATGTAAGTATGAGGTTAGACGTAAATAAGACAGACTTCCGCAATGAAGGACATGCTGTGAGATACCATGGGAACAAATATGAAGTCATTATGTACGATAAAATAAAGGACCTTGAACAAGCAGGAAAGTCAGAAAAACGAGCTATAGAGAAAGATAATTACAGTCAGATGACTATCTTTGATCTACAGCCACTCAAACGACCATTTGAAGTACTTAGACTTGAGGTGAGATTTGGAGATAAAAGAAAACTGAAGTCTGAATTGAAAAAAGTAGGTATGGTATTTGGTGAACTGAACTTTACTAGCCTGTTTAGCAAGCAAATAGCACAAAAGATACTGTTATCTACTGTCACAGATATAGAGGCAATGTCCCCAAAACTCTTGTTGGCTGAAGATGCAACGCTAGAAGAGTCTTTTAGTGATTTGTGTATCAACAACCCTGGAAATTCACTTCGAAAGAACCTAGCTTTGCTAGCAATGAGAGAGCTGATAAAGCAAATTGGAGTGCGAAAGTTTAGAGAAATCACGAAAGGGTATAGTTCTAGCACGTGGTACTCTCTCAATAAAGACATGGGAGAAGCAAAACTAAGCAAAAAATCTACAGTCTTTACCTCAATAAAAAACGATATAAGGAGCTTTCAACAAGTTAAACTTGAGAATTATCACATTTAGATATAGAGTCACGATAAGTAATGATAAATATCATGGAAGAAAAATACTACAGTATTGATGAAGTTGCTGAGCTCCTCAAAGTAGCCTACCTTACCGTGTACCGATGGATAAAGGCAGGAAAACTTGAGGCGGTGAAGGCAGGTAAGCAATATCGCATTACTCAGGTAGCTTTAGATGTATTCTTAACGTCAGATCACAATGTCAAAAGTAAAGGATAAGATACTCAGCGTATTAAAAGCGGATGCAAGGCTTTGGAACGAAGATATGACTGAATTGAATCAGACGCTTCTTCTTGATCTAGTTGAGAGTATTGATGAGGCTGTTATCAACTTGCTCCTTGGAGAAGAGGAACTGAGAGCGAAGTTCTTTGTGAAGATCAAAGATGTATATGTATTTAAAACAAATGATTTTCGCTTCTTTATGGAAGAGAATAAGGTAGACAACTCATATACAGCATATAAGAACAAGATTGGTCTTACTGATGGTAAAAAATTTCTGAAGTATTCAAGTGATGTAGTCTTAGATTTTCCTTTTAAAGATTGTATTTTAGAAGGAGGGCAAAGTACTGAGGAAGGTACAGATACATATTTTGAATACTCAGATAAGACAGAGCTGTATGAGCAAAAAGAGGCAAAACGAAAAGAAGTCTTTTTCAATCAAGTATTAGCGAAGGATGAGATTGACAGGCTTTTAGATCCAAAGGCTCTAGTCAATTGGAAGAGGTTTACTAAAGATGGAGAGAAAGAAGTGAAAAAAATTGGGCGAGATGAAGATGGGACGATAAGAGACAACCTGATTATTAAGGGCAATAATCTATTAGCGTTGCATTCTCTAAAGTCTGAATTTGCTGGCAAGGTAAAGCTTGTATATATTGACCCTCCTTATAATACGGGTGGCAACACAGAAACTTTCACATACAACAATAGTTTCAAGCATTCTACTTGGCTTACTTTTATGAAAAACCGGTTAGATATTGCAAAAGAACTTTTAATGGAGGAAGGATTTATCACAATGACAATTGATCACGCAGAACTATTATACTTAGGAGTATTGGCTGATGAATTGTTTGGAAGGGACAACAGAATTGGAATTGTGACAATTGTTCACAAACCAGAAGGTAGAAACCAAGAAAAATTCTTTGGTACTTCAAATGAATTTATGCTTGTTTATGCAAAAAACAAATCTGCTTCTGATTTTGAAAGAGTTA
The DNA here is from genome assembly GCA_020850295.1 of Candidatus Nomurabacteria bacterium. GTDB lineage: Bacteria > Patescibacteriota > Minisyncoccia > Phycocordibacterales > UBA9973 > UBA4124. The sequence goes on along the minus strand of JADZEV010000042.1, from coordinate 1,343 downwards.
TTTTAGATGAGGAACTAAAAGGCAGGTACGACAATCAAGATGAAGAAGGTTTGTATAGACTGAAGAATTTTATAAGACTGACTGATGGGAAATATAGCTTAAAGGAAAACAAACCACATTTCTTTTATCCTATATATGTAAGTCCTAATCTTGAAGAATATTCACTAGAGAAGAAAAACAATTATATTGAAGTTTTCCCAGTTACTGATAGCGGAGTTGAGCGAACCTGGAAAACGACAAAAGAGACTTTTATTAAACTAGCAGCTCAAGACAGGATTGTCGCCAAAAAAGAGAACGGGACTTTAGTTTTGTATGAAAAACTAAGAGAAGATCAGGTTATAAAAACACACTGGATAAAAAAGCAGTACCACGCTTATCACTTTGGGACAAAACTTCTAGAAAAAATTCTTGGTAGAAAAGAGTTTAGTTATCCAAAGTCGCTATATTCGGTAATAGATACTTTGAAGTTAATGACATCAAATGATGACATAATTTTGGATTATCATGCTGGTTCAGGTACAACAGGGCACGCAACTCTTGAACTTAACAAAGAAGACGGAGGGAACCGTAAATTTATTCTTATTGAACAGCTAAATGAACACATCAATATTTGTAATGAGCGTTGTAAAAAAGTATTGGAGCAAGAAAAAATAAATGACTCGTTTATATACTTTGAACTTGCTAAATGGAACGAGACAGCAAAAGCTCACATCTTAGGAGCTAAGACGCTAGAAGAACTAGAAGCCTTTTTTGATGAGATGTGTGAAAAGTACTTCCTCAACTACAATCTCAAAGTGAAAGAGTTTAAGGAAAAAGTGATCAAAGAGGAAGATTTTAAGAACTTGAGTTTAGATGAGCAAAAGCAGATTTTTGTAGCAATGCTGGATAATAACCAAATGTATGTAAATAAGACAGAAATGGCAGATAAGAAGTTTTGTATTTCTGAAGCAGATCAAAGGCTCACGGAAGCTTTTTATAATGAGACAAAATAATTATGAGTGAAATAATAAACTTATATGAAGTTATCAGTCAGCGTAAGGAAGGAATAAGGGAGTTTAATCCTGAAGTTTTTGCTATCCCAACTTATATTTCAGAGAATCTAAAATATAAACTTTTTGATTGGCAGAGAGAGGCATTGGAAAATCTCCTATACTTCGATAATCCAAAATCTAAACTAAAGAAGTCTCCTGTACATCTGATGTTTAATTTGGCAACAGGAACAGGGAAGACGTTACTCATGGCAAGTACGATTCTTTACTACTATCAACAGGGCTATCGGCATTTTCTATTCTTCGTGAATCAAAATAATATCGTAGATAAAACAGAGAATAACTTTATTGATA
>JADZEV010000041.1 GCA_020850295.1 Candidatus Nomurabacteria bacterium | reverse complement strand
GCTGTTTTTTGGAATAAGTACTTTGATACAGTTTCAGCAACAGTGTTTTTTACATCGTCTATATTTACTTGACCGTTGCTTGATCTATAGAACTGTTCCACAGTTTTCTTGATAAGAATTCTTGTGTGTCTTAAGAGTTCTTGATTTTCTTTAAGGTAAACGAATCCTCTAGATATGATATCAGGGCTTTTTCGAAGGGTTCCGGTTTTTTGATCAATAGTTGCAATTATCACAAACATCCCAGCATCTGATAAAGACTTTCTGTCTCTAAGCACAACTGACTGTTCATCTCCAACAGAAAATCCATCAACAACCATAGGGCTAGCTGGAGCTTTTTCTTTACGCATTACTATTTTTGTACCATTTTCTATTATTTCAATAATACTTCCATTGTCTGGAACCACTATGTTCTCTTCACGCATTCCTAGCTCCATAGCAAGTTCTTTGTGAAGTTCTAGATGATAGTGGTGTCCATGAATCGGTATAAAGAATTTTTCGTGCATTTTGCGATGTAGCCATTTGATATCTTCTTTGTTACCGTGTCCTGTTGCGTGAACAAAGTCTTCACCCGGGGTTCTAAATGAAATAATTTTTACACCTTGTCTTGAAAGGCCGTCTTTCATTGCCTGCACAGCTCTTTCGTTCCCTGGAACTATCGAAGAGGAGAGTATTATGCGGTCTCCTTTTTTGAGAGAAAGCTTTTTAACAGATTTATTTGCCAATCTATTTAAAAATCCAAATTCTTCTCCTTGAGCACCTGTTACTAAAACCAAAATCCTATTAGGAGGATAGTTATCTATTTGGTCTATGGTTATAAGAGTATCTTTTTTAGGTTTCAAAAGACCTGCTTGTATAGCGATATCTAGGTTTGTTTTCATGCTACGCCCTTCAATAACTATTTTTTTACCAAGCTCTTCAGCTATTTCCACAACTTTTATAAGTCTTGTTATATGAGAAGCAAAGGCTGCCATAAATATACGGTTAGAGCCTTCTCTTCTAAATATTGCCTCAATACCTTGGTGAACTTTAACTTCTGCAAGAGCAAAACCCTCGTTCTCTATATTTGTTGAGTCAGTCAAAAGAAGTAGGTTGTTGGCATTATCAAATTGTCTGTATTCAGCTTCTTCTGCATCACTTACAACGCCGTCTACTTGATCGAGTTTGTAGTCTCCTGGAGTAACTATTTGTCCATAAGGTGTCTCAATGATTATACCCATAGAATCAGGAACAGTGTGAGTAACACCCCAGAATCTAACTTTTATTTTACCTACGGTTATAGATTCATCTTTTTCTACAGTAATAGCATTAAGTGCCGGTAGGTGAGGGAATTCACTGTGTCTTTTCTTCATCATTAATACAGAAAGATTTCTAGAATATACTGGAGGGTTTCCAATACGAGAGAGAACTAGTGAAATACCACCTATGTGATCTAGGTGACCGTGGGTTACTATTAAAGCTCTTATTTTATGTTTGCGTTCTTCTAGATATCTAGTGTTGGGAATAACATAGTCAATACCAGGTGTTTCTCCGTTAGCAAAGAACATACCAGCATCAATGACGATAATATCGTCACCGATTTCTATTACTGTCATGTTTTTACCAATTTCTTCTACTCCACCAAGAGGAATAATACGGATGACGCCTGGAGCGACTTCTGGTATATGAGCAGTTTTTCTATCAGCTACTTGTGTATTTGCATCCAGTATTTCTACAGGCGGGTGAGCTGGTCTTCTTTTAAATTGGTTTCTATTATTAAAATTTTTTCTTTTAACAAAAGGTTTTTTAGTTGGTGTTTTTGTTTGATTATTTATTATTTTTTCATTCATATTTTATTTTTTATTTGTAAACCACTTCCATACGAAATCAGTATTCTTATACCAAGAAGTTATTTCGCGAAGAGATTCATGAGGAGACTCAACTACTTGTGGAGTCCTCGCATGAATTTCCTTGCTAGATATTTGGATGATAGATTTTTTATACAAAGGTATTAATTCTTTGTAGCCTTTGTTTTTGTCTATGTTTATTCCTAAGACAAGAGAGTAACCTCCTTGGCTTAGTTGATCATTAAAAAGCCCCTGATCAAAAACATTAATTGTTGAGATTATACCAAAATCTTTTAAGTTTGTTGAGATTAATTCTGCTGTTTTTATTAGATCAGTATCTTTTAAAACCGCTATTGTTATATCTATATTTTGCTCTGCGGTATTAGGAGATGATTCTTCTAAAGATATCGGCAAAATGCCATAACCGTTCTCTATAGTATCAACTATATTTTTTTTGTCAATAAGTTGGTCAACATTCTTCAGAGCCTTCTCTATTTTGCCACCAATATCTTTAGTGTTTATAAAAATACCAACATTTTTGGTTGTGTAAATATTTTCAATAGAGAACTTGTTTCTTATTGAGTCATCTATATAAACACCTCTAAGGCTACTTGTGCTATTTATGTCGCCATTTTTTAAACCAGATTTTAGGTCAAGTTGGTTGGCATAACTTACTACAACAAGTTCGTTTATAAATGATTTATCGCCGTGCCATTTGTTGTTACGACTCATAAAAACTTCTGTTGGTATAGTGTTTACTACTTTTACTTTTTCAACTACAAAAGGTCCTATACCTACTGGTTTCATATTTAAGGTGCTATCTTCAAAACTCTCTGTTGGGACAGAACTCCAAAGATATTTTGGAACTATCCCTAATGTCATTTTGTCTTCTAGGGACTCAATTGATCCTGTTGTCTTTATAACTACGGTTCTTATATCTGAAGATAATGCGCTGATACTAGACCAATCACTAATAGGATCTTTTTGAAGCATTATTTTTTGTTTTGTTTCAAATGTAAATACAACATCATCAGCTGTTAGGGGGCTTTTGTCAGAAAATACAGCATTTTCAGGTAGTACACATTGATAACTCTTTCTGTCTGGCGACTCTTCACAGCTTTTTGCTATATAAGGGGACAGTGAGCCATTATCATTTTTTTTCATTAGCCCACCATAAACAAGGCTAGTTATGAGTTGATCTGTTTCTGTGCTAGCTAAAAATGGATTTATGTATTTTGGCGCACCAATTACTCCTTCTCTGATGGTTCCGCCATAATCAGGAACTTCTTCTGAAAACAATGCACTTATATACATCAAAATATGTAAAAAAAAGATAGCGCTAATAAAAATAGAAAGTATTAAAAAAATTTTTGATTTAGAAGTAGCAGAGTTTTGGATTAACTCTATATCTTCTTTTTTAGGAAAAAGATTTTTTTTCAGAAAAGAAAAAAAGGATGCTATATGTAATTTCATAATTTATAGATTTTTAGATAACAAAGTCTAAGACTTTAGCGTGACAGAACCAATGAGGCAACACTTGCACCAACGAAAACAATAGCAACCAAAATAGTCAGTATAAACAAAAATCTCTCAGCACCTCTTCGGGTCTGTAAAAAAGATGTGCCTTCTCCTCCCAATGTCGCTCCTGTATCAGGGGTTACCTTTTGGATTAGAACTAGTATTGTAAGTAGGATACTAGAGGCTATTTGAATGATTTGTAGTGTTTGAGCCATATATTTAGAAACAGGGTCATTATACACTATTTCCCAAGCGATTCAAGTAATAAAAATGCTTGGTTTGTTGGGTCTGGATAGGGAATACCGCTTTTGGTTAGCAGGACTGAAGTAATATTATTTACAAAACTTTTATTTTTTTCT
>JADZEV010000040.1 GCA_020850295.1 Candidatus Nomurabacteria bacterium | reverse complement strand
TATTTATGAAACTCGGCGGAACAGGTTTATCAAGAATAATAAGTACGCCTTATTTTGCATGGCTTGCTCCTGTTATTGGAGCTATTATTATTGCTTCTCCTTTGCCAGATGAAATAGGTGTGGGACTCATAGGTATCTCCAAAATGAAAAACTGGCAGTTCCTTGTCCTCTCTTTTGTGCTAAATAGTTTAGGCATACTTCTGATCGTCACACTAGCGAAGTCTATTTAGTGTTATAATTATTTTATATGACATGGATACAAACATTTTTACAAACAGTTTGGGCTTCTTTGGTTTCTCTTGGGCTTTTGAAGGTTATAATAGCTGTAGTTCTTATTGCCCTACTTTCAAAAGCTCAGAGACTTTTGGGCCTACTTGGAGCAGTACTTTTCATCGCTTATTTAGCTGGCTGGATATAATATCCCCAAGACTATTGTAGTGTTAAAAAGCTTCTATTGTGATATAGTTGCTGTATTGTAATGTACACTTATCTCGAAATAGTGCGTTGCAAATTTAAATAGCTAATATTAGTACAAAAATGAGTAATAAAGTTTTCGTCGGTAGTGTTTCTTTCAAGACCGACAACGATGGATTAGCAGCACACTTTGCAAGTGTTGGGACAGTCACTTCTGCAAATATCATCATGGATAAAATGACTGGTAAATCAAAAGGTTTTGGTTTCGTAGAATTTTCTTCAGATGCAGAAGCCCAAGCTGCAGTAGATAAGCTAAATGGTAGCTCTCTTGACGGTAGAGAAATCTTCGTTGATATAGCTAGACCAAGTGAGAAAAAATAAGAATTTAAATATTCTATAAAACAAAAAGTGAGCTCTTGGCTCGCTTTTTGTTTTGAGATAAAAAACTACCTCATGCTAAAATCAGAAAATGCTGACGCTCGACTCAAAAATAGAATCCTTAATTCGGCTTAGAAACGATACCAAAAACGCACTGGTAAAGTTAAAGCTAAACACTATAGAGGACCTACTTTATCATTACCCTACTCGCTATGCCGACTCCTCTACTTTTTTGTCTATAAAAAATCTAAAAGAAGGAGATCACGCTACTATTAGAGGAACAATTAAAAAAATAGAAAGTAAAAAATCTTGGAAAACCAAAGTTCCACTTAGCACGGCTATTGTCGAAGATGTTAGTGGCAGTATTTCTGTAACATGGTTTAACCAACCATACCTAGCCAAAATGATATCAGTCGGACAGACAGTGGAGTTAACAGGAAAGATAACAAAAAACAAAGATAGTCTTACTCTGGTAAACCCTAGTACTAAAGAAGAAAAAGTTTTACCAATAGATAGTCACGATAGTTTATTTGCCGGTGACTCACAAGGAGTGCTAACACCTCTTTATCCCGAAAGCAAAGGTGTTTCAAGTGAATGGTTCTCTCACACTATAAATAGAGCTTTGTCTGAGATAAAAGAAATTCCTGACCATATCCCTGAAAGTATTTTAAAACAATACTCTTTGCCTGGACTTAAAACAGCTTTAGTTTGGATACATAATCCCAAAAAACCAGAAGATGCTCTAAAAGCTAGAAAAAGATTTGCTTTCGATGAAATATTTAAAATAAACACGGCTAAGGGACAAGAAAAATTAAGAATACAAAAAGAAAAAGCTTACAATATAAACACCGAGGATTTGGATGTAGAAGATTTCACAAAAAGATTTCCCTTCCCTTTAACAAAAGCCCAAGAAAAATCTATTGATCAGATACTTTCAGACCTGAACAAAGAAGCGCCTATGTCGAGACTACTCGAAGGAGATGTTGGGAGTGGAAAAACAGCAGTAGCAGCTACAGCGGTTTATGCGACAGTCATGAATAGACCAGGAACTTCAGAGAAAAAGCAAACTTTTGGTTCTCTACAGGTAGCCTACATGGCGCCAACTGAAATATTGGCAACTCAACATTTTGAATCTTTTATAGAGTATTTTAGACATACTGGTATATCAATAGCACTTATCACTGGCAGCGGTTGTCGTAAATTTCCTACCAAAGTAGCTTCGAGTCAAACACCTTGGACAACAATCTCAAAAGCGCAATTACAAAAATGGATTGCAAATGGTGAAATACCAATAGTCATAGGTACACATGCTCTAATACAAAAAAGTTTGTCATTTAAACACTTAGCTCTTGCTATCATAGATGAGCAACATCGCTTTGGACTAAACCAAAGAAAAAGTATTGCAAAAAAAGATTCGCACTTCCCTCACTTACTTTCAATGACTGCAACTCCTATACCTCGAACATTAGCTCTAACTATTTACGGAGACTTAGATCTTTCTTTACTAGATGAAATGCCTGTTGGCAGAAAGCAAGTTATAAATGAAATAGTTCTGCCAAACAAAAGAGAAGAAACTTATGAAAAAATCAGAAACCTTCTAGAAGAAGGTCGTCAGGTTTATATCATTTGCCCAAGAATAAATGAACCAGATCCCGATAAAGAAAAAGCTATAGTAGCAAAAAGTGTTATGGAAGAGGCCAAAAGATTACAAAAAGATGTATTCCCTAAATATAAAGTAGGTACACTTCATAGCAAAATGACAAAAACAGAAAAAGAAGAGGCTATGGAGGATTTTTATAGTCACAAGACAGATATATTGGTTGCTACTTCTGTCGTTGAAGTTGGAGTTAATGTTCCAAATGCAACAGTTATTATTATTGAAGGTGCAGAAAGATTTGGACTTGCCCAACTACACCAACTAAGAGGCAGGGTCATGAGAAGCTCTCATCAATCATATTGCTATTTATTTGCTGATGCTAAAAGTGACAAAACCAAAGAAAGAATGTCTGTTTTCATAAAAGCCAAAAATGGCTTTGAGCTTGCAGAGTACGATTTGCAAATAAGAGGTACTGGAGAATTATCAGGTTTGAAACAATGGGGTATCTCTGATATCGGTATGGAGGCACTACGAAATATAAAGCTCGTTGAAGCCGCCCAAAAAAGTGCTAAAGATTTGATAAATAATGACCCTGAACTTTCAAAGTATCCTATATTGAAAGAAGTCATAAAAAAATATGATCAAATACACTTTGAATAAAAAAACTCCGTCATAATAGACGGAGTTTTTTTATTAAGCAAAATATTACATTTGCATTTGATTGCCTGACATTGGCATTGAAGAAGAATGTTTTGATCCTCCAAAACCAAGAACAAGAGCAACAACTGTAATAACAAGGTGAAGAAGGTTATCAGCAACATTTACACCTATTAGTCCGAAAACTGAGTGTCCATGTAGAAAACCTACAACTGTAACCAAGCCATAAACTACACCAAAAATCTTAAAGAAAGCTTTTGATTTTGAGTGACTTCCGGCCACCATAAGAGCGATGATACCAGTAGCTAGGTGAATGATATTATGAAGAGCATTTACTTCAAAAATACCAAGAAGGTAACCGTCTGAAGTTATACCTGGAATGAATCCAAGGATACCAACAGCAACGAATATAATACCGAACAAATTTGTAATTTTTTTCATATATATGATGACCTCCACCGTTATTCGTGACAATCTATATAATTATAACATTTAAACAAAAATAAAAACCCTCCGTATATCGAAGGGTTTTAAAAAATAATAAAGTTACTGATGAAAATTATTTACTGTCAGATTTGATATCACACCCTTCCCTCCTAGCCAATCATTGCTCGTTTGAACAAATTGACCATTATGGTTTGGTGAAGACATATCGCTCCAGATTAAATAGAAACTTGTGGCACTACTGCTTGGACTTGCTGAAGAATAAAGCCTGGCATTTCCATTTACTAAGCCACCAGTATTAAGATATTTAAGTCCAACACTGGATGTTGCGTCTATTACGGGAATAATAGCTATACCATCTCCATCACTCGGATGATTAAATCCATCAACAGTAGCTCTAAATCTGAGCCTAAGAGTTGTGCCCATCGGTATTACGGTTTCGCCGGTACCAGAAATCCTAGTAGTTCTGAGCTTGCTATCAGACTCAGAAAAAAATGTGTCGATAGCACCTGAGGCGTCAGTAAAACGAAACTGGCTAGTTAGATCAGAGCCGCTGCCATTTAGAATTTGAAAATTCTTTAATGAAAGTGTGTCATTAATACCTTGATCGTTCAGTAAAATGTCATAAGTAAGCTCTTTTAAGGCTACATCTCCGTTTATTGCGGTTATGTCTACCGTATAAAGATCCATGACACCATTAGTGATGACCAAGGTCGGGACAGCTACTTTTTTGATCTCAATCAGAGCTTTTAAAACCCTGAAAGAATTCCCTGTTCTATCTGTGCCATCTGTTTTTTGCTCCCCGGTAATAGATGAGAATCCTTTCACTTCATCAAGTACGATATTAAAATCATAATTTGATAAAGATCCAGAAGATACACTTACAACAGGTTTAACAATAAACTTCTTTTCAACACCAAGGCTTATAGCATCGCTTGCTACTATACTTACCAAACCATTTGAAACATTTCCTTGAGCAATAAAATTATTATTAGTATCAAAGAGTTTTAAAGCAGTTACAGCAGTAGAGGCTTGGCCTTGCAAAATAAACTTATGTTCAGTTATGGTACCAGAAGCTCCAGAAAATTTTACTCCATAACTTAAGCCTGGTTTTTCTTCTCCGTGAAGAATTAAACCAGAGACCGGTGTTGATGGATCCGCAACAGAACTGATGGAAAATGGCTGAGGTTGGGTACTAAAAATAGTTTTGTGCCCAACAACAGGATTTGTTTGAAAATATTCCAAACTACTTCCTCCTCCAAGATAACCAGTGTATGAAAGTTGAACTTCCAAAGACAAATTATCCTCAAGACCTGTACCGTTTGTAGCCGAGGCTAAAATATCAGCATAAATTTTAATTGTACCAACCTGATACTGAGCAAAATTCCTAACGAAACTATTAAAAGAAAATTCATTATTCACCGAATCTTTTATTTCAGTAGTATATGTACCAGAAGCTGGCCCTTCAACAACTGCATAAATTCTGCGAATATAATCTTTTGGCGTGATAGCATCTCCGCCTTTTATGAACTTGACTTTAATATTTGTCAGATTAAACCCGTTAAGGCTTCCTGTATTAAGCTTTCCCTCAAAAAGGTTTTGATTGTTTTTCGCTGGCTGAATATTCATATCAGCTACTGAAGAATCTTTTTTGAAAGTTACCGAGATTGTACTGGGTGTGCCAGGATTTGGCGGTGGTGAATCTTTTTTACTGCAAGCAGAAAATATGCCTATCAAAGACAGCAAGATAGTGATTTTTTTCATTATTTTTGTTTTATTTTTTGAAAGAATAGCTCCAAAAATACCGTGGAGTTTTCGGTTTTGATTTGGCTCTTATATTACATATTTTTGACAAAAAGTCAATAGGCTGTGGGAATAGATGGACTCGAACCATCGACCACCGAGGTATAAGCTCGGCGCTCTACCAACTGAGCTATATTCCCTAAAATTGGTATAAAGATTGTATCCTCTATCATCCAAAAAGAAAAGTCCTAAATATTTTGGTGTTATAATCTAAACATGAATATAAATGAATTTACAGCAAAAAAACTAGGTGAAGTCTTAGCATTTACAAGAGTTAGTATTGATACTCTAAACAAAGGTAAAGAAGCTTTAGTGGAGGCGTTGGGTGCAGAAAAGGTACAAGATATGATTGAAAAAAACAACTTACACGGAGAAGAAGTTATTCGTCTCTCAACAGAAGGCGGAGCAATAGATACAACACTCTCAAAAGCAAGTAAAACTGAGGAGAAATTAAAATCAATGAGAGAGCTCTATGTCGGAGACGAATGGGATAATGCTACAGAGCTTCTAGAATGGAGTGGCTTCTTTGAAGGAGCTGCTATTGTTCACTGGGCACTAGTTCGAGGCACAGGAGAATCTATGAACAATGAGAACTTGATAACTTTAGCAAATGAAGCTATCGCCTATCACTACGAACTTCTTGAACAAAGTGAGAGCGAGCTTGCTACTATAGGTCAAGATAAAGCTCAATAATTTAAGCCTTTTAGCTTTGCATCTTTTCTATCTTGAAGATATTTATTTAAGTTTAAGTTTTCATTTTTAACTTTTGTTGCAATAGTTTTTCCGACAAATCTCCAATGCCAAGGCTCATTTGGTATTCCTGTCGAATCTTCATACTCGAGATTAAAACTTTGGACAAACCCGTATTCTTGTGCGTGCTCTATCATCCAGCTATAAGCAAATGTATCTGAAAAATATTCTCCTTCTTTTACATCTTTGATATGTATATCAATAGTTGTACCTAGTTGGTGTTCACTACGACCAGGACCTGCAGCAAATGATGGCCTGGTTCTAGCGAAGTATTGTTGAGTTCTGAGACTTCTCCAAGCAGAAGCTACTACCAGACTTTGACCTGTATCTTCTTTAAGAGCATTATTCATAGAAACAAATGCAGTGTAACTTTGTTTTGTTAGGCACCTTGGACCATTTTTAAGATACTCTTTGTCAATCAAAACCAGGTTCTGAGGAAGATATGTTTTTAAATTTGATTCCTTTTTTGAAAAAGAAAAAAATATATGATTTACATTTCCTTGGCTTTTAGCAGGCTTGGGGCAAGATACTGTCGCCAAAGCAGAGCTACTTATTAAAAAAGATGCTAACAAAATAAATATAAAATAAGTCTTTATTTTAATTTTATTCATTATTAATAATGACTGATAAAGTAACGAAATCTTACAAAGTCTTAGGTTTTATACCTAAAGGACTTATAACTGCATTGTATTCATCTTGTTCCAGTGTTTCTACTTCTATAAGCTTCTTTGCAATGGCATCAAGAGCGGTGCGGTGTGTTGTCAGCACTTCTTTTGCCTTATCAAAACCTCCTTTGATTATTTTTTCTACTTCTGCATCTATAACACTACTCATCTTTTCAGAGTATTCTTTTGATTCTACACCCATACCAAATATAGGTTTTCCACCATCGTTTTCCAAAGCTCTTGGACCAATAGTTTCGCTCATGCCCCATCTTGTAACCATAGCTCGAGCTAGATTTGTAAGTACTTGCAAGTCGTTCGATGGACCAGTTGTGATATCTCCAAAAACCATTTCTTCAGCAACGTAACCACCGAGAGAAACTGCTATATCATCTAAGAATTCTTTTTTAGATTGTAATTTTTTCTCTTCAAGTGGAAGGTGTAATGTGTATCCCCCAGCACTTCCACGAGAAACAATAGTTACTTTGTGGACAGGGTCAGCATCAGGTAAGACTGAAGAGATAAGAGCGTGACCTGCTTCGTGATAGGCAACTATCTCTTTTTCTTTTTTAGTCATCAAGTGACTTTTGCGCTCTGGACCAAGCATTACTTTTTCTATAGATCTTATAAGATCTTTTTGAGCTATAGTTTTTCTATTTTCTCTTGCTGCTAAAATTGCACCTTCATTCATAAGAGAAGCTAGATCTGCACCAGAGAAACCAGGAGTTCTTTCAGCCACTGTTTTCAAAACAACATCTTCTCCTAGTGGTTTTTTATTGGCATGTACATCAAGTATTGCTTCTCTGTCTCTACGGTCTGGTAAATCAAGCATTACTCGGCGGTCAAACCTGCCTGGTCGAAGAAGAGCTGGGTCAAGAACATCCGCCCTGTTTGTCGCTGCCATCACTATGACTTTGTCTGCCGGTTCAAAACCATCCATTTCAACTAGTATTTGGTTTAGAGTCTGCTCTCTTTCGTCATTTCCTCCACCGTAACCTCCACCT
>JADZEV010000039.1 GCA_020850295.1 Candidatus Nomurabacteria bacterium | reverse complement strand
ACACTTAAGCCAAACCAAAATATCAAGTAGTGAATCAAAAGATATAAGGTCACAAGAGTCTAGTATTGGTGAACTAGATTGAGGTGTCGGGGCAATAGTTCCTGGATTTGTTCCACTGTTAGTTGGGTTAGTATTTTGAGTACCGCTACCTATAGTTCCTGGAGTTTGTGAACTTATATAATTATCACACCTTTGTGCCAAATTAGGATCATTGAAAGTAAGGCTTGCTGTGCAACATCTCTGGTAGTTACTAGAGCCTATTAAAGCACACTGATTTTGTGGAGTCCCCTGTGCACTAGCAAATGTAACCCCTAAAAATAAAACTAATATATTTGTATAAAACAGTATTTTTTTCATATTTTATCCAGTAACAGAGTTAACAGTACCAATAATAATGTTAGTAATAGTCCAAGCTCCGAGTATCAGAAGTGTGCCGATAACAGTATACCAAAACATCTTTTTGGCAGTGCCTATTTTATCTGGATTACCTCTGGCTAAAATAAAGCTAAGCCCACTCCAAATAAAGAATATAATAATAAAAGGTATTGCTATACGTAAAACAGCATTCATAAATAGTCTGATAGCATCTGAAATAGTATCAACCTTTAAAGGGTTATTTATACGGACCTTTAAATCAAAGTCACTAGCTCCTTTAACAGGAGATTCTGATAGCGTATCTTTTGTTAAACACTCTGGATCTTTTGGGTATTTTGTACCATCTCTATCAATACGACCATTGTAATCAACCTTTCCATCTTTATCATTATCAACACCATCATTGCAGTCAGTGACTTGAGCATGAACAAAGGTATTAAAAGTATTAGTAGTAAAAATCCCGATAACAATAAGTGTTGCGACAAGTATATGACGGATTTTCATAGTTATTATTATATCACTATTCTAAAAATTGAAGAGCGCTATCATTATCCCTTACCAAGGTAGTTAATATAACTTTGACAATAAGCCAAGCACATAAAACTAAAAGCATGCCGATTATTATATTCATGATCATTTTTTTCAAATTGGCGACCTTACTAGGATTACCTTGAGCCAATATATATTTAACTCCAGCAAACATAAACAATAAGACTAGTGTAGGTATAAAAAGAGTTGTTATAAGAAAAGTTATGAAGTTATTTATAGTTCTAAGGACATCAGAGAAAGTACAGTAGTTGTAACAAGACAATAGATTTCCGCTGTCTTCATCTGATTTTTCTGTATCACCTGGCGCGTTGCAGGAAGGATCTGGTTCAAGATCAAGTTTGCCATCACCATCTGAGTCTACTCCATAATAATCAGCCTTGCCATTTTTAGGCTCACTATTATCGATACCATCATTACAAGTGCCATCTCCTGATGATTTTTCTTCTGCTTGAACAAAATTTACAGAATTCAAAAAAACACTCTGTGTTAGAAAAAATAAACTAACGAACAATAGACTGTAAATCGCGAGACGCTTCATAGATAGCTTGATTTGCATTTGTTGCTCCACTATTAATATTTCTTATCATATCACGGAAAACATTTTCAGTTGCAGTATTATCAACATCTGGCCAGCCAAAAGCAGATAATGCCGCTTGGAAATAAGACTGAATATATGGATTTGTTTGAGGAGAAAGTAGTAAGTCACGCCTTGCAGAAGGAAGTGAAGTACTCTTTGATAAGTACTCAATAAAATCTTTACTGGTTAGTTGTCCGGCAACAAGGTAAGAAGCAGAAAAATTTGGACTTGATTTGATCATTCCAAGCCCACTAAAAAGACCATGAGTTACAGGTCTAACAGCTCCATCGGCTTGGAATAATATTGATACATCAAAGTTAAGATTTGGATTACGAGCTTGAATAGTAAAGAGTTCACTAGCTCGACCTATATAAAATGCGCTCTTGCCAGATAAGAACATATCTAAAGTATTTGGTAAGTTTCTAGACCAAGAAAAAAGAGAGCTGGCTTGATTTGAAAAACTAGTATAGAAGTTTAGAGCCGAAGCTGTAGGAAGTTCTTGATCTTGATCTACATTTGAAGTGTTTAGTCTTTGTACATAAAGACCAGTGTATTGATCAATACCTACTATTGAATTACCTGTTTGTAAAAATAAAGCCGAAAGAATATCTTTGAAGTGATTTACATTTGACCACTCACCAAGACCTATAGCTGTTTGTGTTAATACACCCTTAGCATCTTTCTTAACAAAAAGTGGAAGAGACTGAACCAGGCCAGTCCAGGTTGTTGGAGGAATAACAAATCTTTGTCCGGCCAAAAGATCTTTGTTGTAATACACAACCAATGGGTCGACCAAAAGCGGTGAGGCTAAAACACCTTCTTTGTTTAAGAATATTGAAGCGCCATCTATAAAAGAATCTCTGTAAAGCCTTTCGTTATAAGTAGCAAAAGGTATGGTATAGAGTTTGTCTCTAAAAGAGAATAATTGACTTGAGTCTGCTATCACTATGTCAGGGGCTGTGCCATTTGCAAGAGATTCTACAAGAAGATTTCTAAAGTTTTGGGAATCTACTTGTAGATAAGAAGTACTAATAGTTTTGTTTTGAACATTTAGTTTTTCTATATATGGTTGAACAATATCAGGAGAATAAATACCCCAAACAGAAACAGATCCTGTAACACCGCTATCAGAAGAAGATTTGCCAATATTTATAACACCCGCAAAAACAAGGATTGCTCCAATGAATGCCGCTATAAAAATTGCAATTAAAATAGTTTGAAACGTTGATTTCATATTTTATTTCTTAAAAAGTATAGCATAATGATGCTCTCCGGCTGGTTTTATATCAGAGAGTTTTGTAAAACCAACAGAAGAAATAAGGTCTTCTGCCATCTGCTTATTTAAAACTCTTTCTGGTTTTGGGCCAAGACCGCCAAAAGACTCTTGCCAATCAACAACTATTAAGTGTCCACCATCTTTCAAAATTCTATTGGCCTCTTTCAGTGCGTTTTTCTTATCATCGAGTTGAAATAAAATATTTGAAAAGACTGCAACATCAACACTTTTCTCTCCAAGCTTTGATCCGCCTATTATTTCAACATCCCCCCAAAGAGGGTGAATATTTTTTATATGATTATCTTCAACTTCGTGAATAATCCTTGCTACTAAATCTCTATTTATTTCAACAGCGAAAACTTCTCCGGAGGTTACAATATTTGCAAT
Source organism: Candidatus Nomurabacteria bacterium (assembly GCA_020850295.1). GTDB lineage: Bacteria > Patescibacteriota > Minisyncoccia > Phycocordibacterales > UBA9973 > UBA4124. Next base: position 25,206 of record JADZEV010000039.1, on the reverse strand, counting down.
AGCTTTAGCCATTTGACCAGAACCAGCACCAAAGTCTGCTACTGAATCAGTAGGTTTTAAATGGCAAGCCTGTAACAAAAGTACCGGATCCATGAACATGTATTTATTATAACAGCAAGTTCGCAAAGTTATAAGTTGTAATATATTTTTCTCTTAAGCGAGGGAGCAATATATATTGCTACCGAGCGACACTTTATAAACAAGTAACCGAAGCAAGTGTATCCCCTGCTCTTAGCTTCATAATAGTTACTCCTTGAGTTTGTCTTCCGCTAGAAGGAATAGTATTTAGGTCTACTCTTATAACTTGTCCTTTCTTAGACATTGCTACAAGCTCCATATCGTCTACCACTATTTTCCCTACCATCAGTTTCCCTGTCTTTGCTGTAATTTTTGCTGTTTTTATTCCTGAGCCTCCGCGTTTTTGTATTTTGTATTCGCTAATATCTGTTTTCTTTCCAAGCCCGTTTTCTCCCATAACAAGCATGTAAGTTTTCTCTTCGGTAGAAATAACATCAGCACAAATAAGTTTGTCATTTTTGCTTAGTTTAATAGCCCGAACTCCTCCAGCAGTTCTACCCATTTCTCTAACATCAGATTCATCGAAACGAATACTCTGTCCTTCAGAAGTTGCAAGAATGACACTTTGGCCTTTCTGTACGCGAAGCACTGCTTCAAGTTCGTCTCCTTGATCTAAGCGAATTGCGATAATACCGCTTCTTCTAACATCTTTGAAACTTTCATAAGAGATTTTCTTTGCTACGCCTTTTTTTGTAACAAGCATTAGAGATGCCTTTTCTGTTTTTGCCTTCTTTGGAACAGCAAGTATAGAAGTTACATTTTCATCCCCTGCTAAAGATAAATAATTCATGATGGATTTACCTTTTGTTGCTCTTTTACCTTCTGGAAGTTCGTACATTTTGATTTGGTAAGCCTTACCTTTGTTGGTAAAGAAGAGTAAGTCGCTATGGGTATCAGCTGTTAGAAGTTGAGTTACAAAGTCTTCTTCTTTTGTTTCAAGATCGATAACTCCAACTCCTCCACGGCGTTGCATTTTGTATTCACTTGGATCTGTTCGCTTTACATAACCACCTGAAGTGAAAACTAAAACAGTTTCTTTCTCTGGTATCAAATCTTCATCAGAAATCATGTTTGTACCTCCTGCCATGATTTTTGTTTTTCTTTCATCGCCATACTTTTCTTTTATCTCGGCAAGTTCTTTGGAAATAACAGCAAATATTTTCTTTGCACTTTTAAGAAGAGCTTCGAGTTCTGCAATAAGCTCTTGTTTTTCTTTAAGTTCAAGCTCAACGGCCTTTCTCTCTAGTCCTGCAAGCTTTTGTAGACGCATCTCCAAAATAGCTGTTGCCTGAAGATCTGAGAATTTAAATTCTTTCATCAAGTTTAGCTTTGCGATTGACGCATCTTTTGAACCTCGTATTAAAGTTATAATCTTATCTATATGATCAAGAGCCTTCTTAAGTCCAAGTAAAATATGCTCTCGTTCTTTGGCTTTTTGTAAATCAAATTCTGTTCTTCGACGAACAACGACTTCTCTGTGAGCAATAAAAGAACTTAGTATTGATTTAAGAGATAAAGTTTCTGGAACCCCATCAACCAAAGCCACCATGTTGTAGTGAAATGTTTGCTGAAGTTGTGTGTATTTATAAAGATGATTTAAAACTTTTTGAGGGTTTACTCCATTTTTCAAAGTTATAACCACACGCATGTCTTTTGTTGAATAATCATCAAGACCTTTAATACCATCAAGCTTTTTATCTTGAACCAAAGAAGCAATAGACTCTACAAAGTTACTGCGTATCACTCTATATGGTAACGATGTTACTGTGATTTGGTAAGAACCATTTTTCTGTTCTACTATCTCTGCTTCTCCTCGACAAACTACACCTCCTCGTCCAGTAGAAAGTGCATGAGCAATATCTTTTTTATTAAAAGCAATACCTCCAGTTGGAAAATCAGGTCCTTTAACTATTTCTACCAAGTCTTCATTTGTAGCTTCATCGTTTTCTATTAGGAATAAACATGCATCAACTATTTCATTTAAGTTGTGTGGAGCTATGTTACTAGCCATACCAACAGCAATACCAAGAGTACCGTTTAATATAAGATTTGGAACAACGGTTGGAAAAACTACAGGTTCTTTTCTAGTAGCATCATAGTTTGGACGAAATTCAACAGTATTTTTTTCTATATCACGAATAAGTTCACTAGAAATTTTTGCCATACGAGCTTCTGTATAACGCATAGCTGCCGCACCATCACCATCAGCATTTCCAAAGTTTCCTTGACCTTGTATGAGTTGATAACGGGTTGAGAAATCTTGAGCTAGGTTAACCATAGCATCATAAACACTACTATCTCCGTGTGGGTGGTATTTACCAAGCACATCACCAACAACCAAAGCACTTTTTCTGAAACGACTTGAGTATGTTAGACCCATATCATGCATAGCGTAGAGGATCCTTCTGTGAACAGGCTTAAGACCATCACGAACATCAGGAAGAGCTCTCTCAGTGATAACACTCATCGCATAGTCAATGTATGACTTTTGCATTTCACCTACTATGTCAACAGAAACGATTTTATCGTGCTCGGATGGAGTTATTGGCTCGCTTTCAGGCGAATTTTTTGCTGACTTTTTAGCCATATATTATTTATCTATTATAGCACGATCTCCGCTAAAAAATGATTGCGCATTGGTCAAAATCGTTGCATAAAAACGCAAAAATCTTGAGTCTTTTTGACCATCCTCACTTTTATTTGAACCAGATAAATAAATAAGAGCTAAAACAAAAACCAAAACGATTGCAGATATAATAGTTATCCTCAAGGCTATTTTCCTTCTGACATGAATTGGCTTGTCTTCAAGAACCATAAAACTAAGCTTGTGGGGCTAAGGCTATTATATAACTTTCTTTTCCTTCTAAGTCTTTTCTCTTTAGAGTAGCTTTATCTAACATTTCAGTTTTTTCTTGTCCTGCTTCTTTCAAGATTTTAGATATTAAAGAATCATCCGAAGCCATTGGAACTATGATGCTTGGACTAAACGAAGTTGCAACTTTATAAGCCTTAACAGTATCAAAAACATCACCTCCTCCAATAGGTATAAATAATAGATCGGAAGCTCCTGCTATTTCTTTGGCTTCTGTTGAAAGAGTTGCGACATCAGAGAGTGCTCCCATAACTACTATTTTTATACCATCGAGTTCAAAACCATAAACAGTATTTATATATTCTTTACCTTCTAGATTAACTGTACTTTTCGCTCCAGTAATAAAGCATTCTTTTATTTCATAAGAACCTGGACCATCGATAACAAACGGTTCTTTGTCCCCAATTGTGACAGTCTCAGCACCATTGTAGTCAGGATGATTGGTTGTTATAAGGGCGATGTCAGCACCAAATCTTGGTGGTTTTGGCATAGCTTTAGAAGTTTTTGACGGCGGATTTATAGCAATAGTTAAGTCCCCTAAAGTTAGTTTGCAGTATTGTTTTCCGTAGTATGTGATAACCATGACAAGATTATAGCAGAAAATATAAGAATTTTTCTAGCTTGTTTAGTTACATAAAATATGGTAATGTCCTAGTACTCTTTACCGAGTGATTATTAACAATTAACCTTTTGGATTAATCTCATTTCTGGGACCAGTACGGCCTTAAATGAACTCCAAAAGGTGGTCAAGTGCCACCTTTTGCGTGGCTATTTTTATTCCTTGGAATAAAAATAAATTAAATAGATTATTTTATGAAAACAGAAACAAAAGATGCGTCAGTTGGCGCAGAAGAAATAGTAAAAGTTCGACCTTCTCTTGAAGAGCTCGTTGAAGGACCTATTATTACAGTAGACAAAGCAGCAGTTTATATAGACTTGCCGCCATACGGTACAGGTATTATTTATGGACGAGAGTTCATGGCTGTTCGTGATTTATTAAAGAAAGCAAATGTTGGCGACCTGGTTAAAGCCAAAGTCGTTGATATTGAAAACGAAAATGGTTATATAGAGCTTTCTCTAAAAGAAGCAAAACAAGCTTTGATCTGGAGTGAAGCTGAGCTAGCTATCAAAGATAAAACTATTTTTGACTTAACTATCAAAGATGCAAACAAGGGTGGTCTTATTATTGATTGGCAAGGTGTTTCTGGATTTCTTCCAGCCTCACAACTTAAGCCTGACCACTACCCTCGTGTAGAAGATTCTGACAAAGATAAAATTTTGAAAGAACTTAAAAAGCTTGTTGGAACAAAAATAGCAGTAACTATGATCTCTGCAAATCCAAAAGATGGCAAACTTATCTTCTCTGAAAAAGAAAGTAATCCTGAAGAGCGACAAGAAGTTATCAGTAAGTACGCTGTTGGTGACGAACTATCATGTGAAGTTACTGGTGTTGTCGATTTTGGAGTTTTCTTGAAGATCGAAGACGGGCTTGAAGGTTTGGTACACATCAGTGAGCTAGACTGGGGACTTGTTGAAGATCCAAGAGTAATGTTTAAAGTTAAAGACACTGTTAAAGCAAAGATTATTGATATAAAAGATGGAAAAATTTCTCTATCTATCAAGGCTTTGAAAGACAATCCTTGGAAAGCTTTTGAGAAAACTCTAAAGCGAGGTGATGTTATTAAGGGTGTTGTTATTAAATACAACAAACACGGCGCTCTAGTTTCTATCCAAGAAGGTGTTGCTGGTCTAGTACACAACTCTACTTTTGGAGGAGAAGAAAAATTAAAAGAAGCATTACAACTCGGTAAAAACTATCCTTTCACAGTGAATCTTTTTGAACCAAAAGAACAAAAAATGACACTTGTCTTCGGTGAACAAAAACTTGAAGATCTACCTACTGATCCTACTCACGCAGAAAAAGGAGAATAAAAAATATTAAAAATACCTCTCAATTATGAGAGGTATTTTTAATTTGACAAAAGACTCAGAAAATATAGTATTGAAAAAAATACATATTATGGATGTTCTACAAAAATTCAATTATGGGAAGATACACGGTAGCTTAAATAACTTGGAAATTATAAGAATAAATCCTCCAGAAAATTTAAAAGAGTTTCTTGCTAACTTTCGGGAAAAAAAGAAATTTAATTTTACAAAAGAATTTCTTGGTTTGATTTTAGATGCTGAAATAGCTCTAGAAGTAAGGCCCGATAGTCATGAAATATCTCCTTTTGATCTTGGATGTTTATCTATAGAAGGACAAATATCTTCAGCTCAAATAGGAAACTTTCTGTGCTCTCAAGAAGGCGTTGAATTTAAATTTAAAGACAACCCTCTATTTGATACTTCTATCAAAGAGCATTTAATGGTTTATGCTATTTTAGAAATTATAACCAATCAGCCAAATCTTATCTGTTTACCAGGTCATAATATTTTTACCTACAGAGCAGGAGAAAAGTACAACAGACAATCTGTGGTTGAAAAAAGGAGTAAATTTGAAGGATGGCATTATTTTGAGGATTATTACACAACCCAAGCTTTCCATGTAACTGGAGAAAAACTATTTTTTCCAATCTTAAAATCCGCTCTTTGAGCGGATTTTTAATTTAACAGCTTAGACATATAAAATTCATCGTAAAGTTTTCCATCACCCATTTTTTGATCTTTGATTTCTTTTATTACTTTATATCCGATTTTTTTATAAAAATTAACTGCTTGTAACTGTTCTTTGTTTACCATTAAATCTAATTTTTGAACTCTCTGTTTCTGTAAAAAATCTTCTACAAATTCAATTAATTCTTTAGCCAAACCTCTTCCTCTGTAGTTTTCTTTTAAATAAACAGCAATTAACATATAGGCACCTTCTTCATCTATTGGTTTTGCTCCAGCCATACCAATATATTCACCATTTTCTAATTCAATAAAAAATAGTGGTTTTTCTTTACGAGCCAACCCTTCTTGCCATCTAGAATCTGGTTTTAGAACTTCTTCGTCATAAGAAACACCGTAAGCTTTTTCATCTGTTCTTAGCGCTTCTAACCTTATTTCTTTAAATTTTTTCCAATTTGCATTTTCAGCATTAATTATTTTATAAATCATGATATTTATTTATTCTAACAACTTAATTGTTAGCTCATCAAGATTTTCCGACAAATATTTTATTCTTTCGTAATCTTGTTTTAGAAATTGATCTACACGATTATTATTTTTTAAATAGTGCTCAGTTTGAACCCAAAGACCATGGACAAATCTAAGATAAAATAATAAAAATCCTTTTTCAAGTTCTTCTTTTGAGGCTGGATAAACTTCTATGTAAGATCTTAAATAAAGCTTAGCTTTCAAGATATTTTCTTCGCTAAAACTATCCCCGAAAAATATAAATACTAACGATCGAAATAGTTCAAACATTCTTGGTGCATATAATGTCTTTTCAAAATCAAAAACATAAGAAACTTCTCCTTTCTCATCAAAAAATACATTACCTCCGTGATAATCTCCATGTATTAAATGATCTGAACTTAAGCCAATGTTTTCAAATGTTATTGAGTTTAAACTAATAATAGATTTTCTTAAACTTATATCTTCTGAAGCTAAGATATCGAAATCATTATGATTATTTATAACCAATTTCAATTCTTCAATCCTGTTTAAAAGTTTATCTTTATTCCAACCTTCAAATTTTTCATTTATAGGAAGATTTGTATTTTTACCAGCCAGATGGATATTTGCTAACATTTTACCCAAAGAAATAATTGAGTTGTCAGATAGCTGTTTTCTGTCTAAATGCTTGGGCTCAATAAAAGGAAACAATGCAAAATAAGTGTTATCAAAATAAAAAAACGTTTTTTCTTCCTTGTTTTTTAAAGGAATAATCACAGGTATACCTTTTTCATAAAAAAAGTTTTTTGCAATATGTATTTGTTTTATTTTCTCTTCTTTATCAAAACGATATCTTTTTAAAAAATATTTTTTCTTACCTAGATTATCAATAAGAACATGGTTCTCTGATAAAAAACCTTTTGTAACTTTTTCAAACCATTCTAATCTTAAACCATAAAGGTATTCTATTTTTGTTAATAATTCTTCCATTTTTAATTAAACTCATTCATTACATCTTCAAAAGATTTCGTTTTTAGAGCTTCTATTATTTCTACAGCTTTGTTTATCCCCTTTTCTTTCAATTCATTTTCAAATGGAACAAAGTTTGAAAGTAAAAAATCCTGAAAACCTGTTGGTGGAAGTATTTTGTCTTTGAGTTCTTCGTGAACTGGTCGTACTCCGACTCGGATACGGAAAAAGTCTTTAGTACCCAAGTGATCAATAATGCTCTGCACGCCATTGTGCCCTCCTGCCCCGCGAGCAAAAGAGCACTTCACCTCTCCTAAATTTATATCGATATCATCATAAACAACTATTGGGAGTTCTTTGTATTGCTTAAAAAGTTTTTTAGCACAAAGACCAGAATCATTCATATACGTTTGTGGTTTTACCAAAAGCAAATCACTGTATTTTGCCACTTGCGCATCAAAAGTATTTTTCTCTTCAAAAGAGAAATCTTTTTTTTCTGCAAGAGTGTCAAGAACCATAAAACCAACATTATGCCTTTGTAAAATATGTTCTTTACCTGGGTTACCCAAACCAATAATTATTGCCATATATTACTTAATTAAACTACAAAAATGCTTTCTTGTCGCGCTCCTATTTTTCCTCTATACTATGGTCAATATTATGGAAGAAAACATTTCACAAATAACCGTAACCAGTAAATCAAGGTTTAGAATTTTCTTAGAAAATGTTTCGTACATAGGTACAGCTGTAGTCTTAGCAATGCTAGTACAACAATTCGTCATTAGACCCTTTGTTGTAAATGGTAGTTCTATGAGCCCTACCTTAGAAACCGGCAACTATCTTTTGATAGATGAGGTAACTTATAGATTTTCAGGACCAGAGCGTGGTGATGTTGTAGTTTTCAAAGCTCCGCCTGAACCAGATAAATATTTCATCAAGAGAATTATCGGTCTACCTGGAGACACTGTTTCTATAAACGGACAAATTGTGACTATCACAAACAAAGACAATCCCGAAGGATTTACACTTTCTGAGCCTTTTATAACTCACAAATCTTCAGACAACATAGTAGTAAAAGTACCGGAAGATCAATACTTTGTTATGGGCGACAATAGATCAGGGAGTTACGACTCTCGCTCTTGGGGCACTCTTCCAAAAGAAGATTTAAGAGGTCGCGCCTTGATCAGACTTTTACCAATAAAGGAAATAGATTATCTACCAGGAAAAGTAAACTATGAATAAAAAACCAGAAAAAAATAAAACCCAAAAAGAAGTAAGTAGTCCAAAAGGTATGAGAGATATATTTGGCGCTGACTATTACAAGTTTCAAGGTTTATTTGAAAAGGCTCAAGAAGTCGCTGTTTATTATGGATTTAATCCTATAGAAACTCCTGTGCTAGAGCACGAAGAAACATTTACTTCTGCTGTTGGTATTGGTACAGATATTATTGATAAGGAAATGTACACCCTTAAGACCAAGGGTGGTGATCACTTAGCTATGCGACCAGAACATACTGCTGGGCTTATGCGAAGCTACATAGAACAAGGAATGCAATCCCAACCTCAGCCAGTCATGATGTACCACAGTGGACCAGTGTTTCGACACGACAAACCACAAAAAGGTCGCTATCGACAATTTTACCAATTTGATGTTGATGCTATAGGAAGTGAAAAGAGTGTTGTTGATGCACTTGTTATCAAGACTATTTATACTATTTTAGAAGAAGCTGGTGGTAAGGATTTGGTAGTAACAATAAACTCTATAGGCGACAAAGATTCTCGACCTGCTTATCTAAAAGAGTTAACAAATTACTACAAAAAACATATCAAAGATTTGCCAGCCATAGATCAAGAGAGATTAAAAACAAATCCGATGAGAATCTTGGATTCAAAGGATCCTAAAACACAAGAAATAAATCTCGGTGCGCCTGATTCTATGGCCTTTCTCTCAGCAAGTGGCAAAAAGCATTTCAAAGAAGTTTTAGAATACTTGGATGAACTAGGTATCGCTTATCAAATAGATAAAACACTGGTACGAGGACTCTCCTACTACACCCATACAGTATTTGAGATTGTAGAAACACAAGAAGACGGAACAAGTATGACAATAGCTGGCGGTGGAAGATATGACTATCTTGCAAAAATGATTGGATCAAAAAAAGATGTACCTGCTATGGGAGGATCTATTGGTATGGATAGACTCATAGAAAGACCTTGGTTTAGGAATCTGGCTCCTCGAATAATGAAAAAACCAAAAATCTATTTTATTCAAGTTGGTTTTGAAGCAAAGTTAAAAAGTCTTTCTGTTATCGAAATTCTTCGTAAAGCACATATTCCTATAGCTCAATCACTATCAAAAGATTCTTTGAGCGCCCAATTAGCTGTCGCTGAAAAATCAGGTGCTCCTTATGTCATAATCTTTGGCCAAAAAGAAGCTGTGGAACAAAGCGTTATTGTTCGAAATATGGAAACACGAGAACAAGAAACAGTTCTTCAATCAGAACTTAGTAACTATATTAAACATTTAAAATAGTTTTATGAACACTATTATTCAGTCTCCACACGCAACTCTTCGAGGTATTGCCAAAGAAGTTTCCATTTCTAAAATATCTTCTAAAGAAATAAGAGATACTATAGAAAAAATGAAAAAGCTCTTACATGGTGAAGAAGATGGTGTTGCTATTGCTGCTCCTCAGATAGATGTGCCATTGCGAATATTTGTTGTATCAAAAAAGGTACTGCCTAAAGCAAAAGATGATGTGGTTTTCATAAATCCTGTTATTACTAAAATTGGCAAGAAAAAAGAAATGGTTTCTGAGGGATGTCTTTCTGTCCGATGGAAATACGGCATGGTCAAAAGAAGTCTAACAGCAACAGTTAAAGCGCTAAACTCTGAGGGAAATGAGTTTGTCATGAGCGGTAAAGGACTTTTGGCACAGATATTTCAACACGAAACAGATCACCTAAACGGCGTACTTTTTATAGACAAAGCTGTTGATGTAGAAGATATTCCACCAGAAGCTCTAGTTAAAAAATAATTATTTTAGGCTATTTTGTTTGTATGTATTTTATGAATCGAGGACTCTGCGTAGGCATCCGCAGAGAATAAAATACATGCAAACAAATAAAGTTAGTTATGCTAATATAACCTTATGAAAATTGCCTTTTTTGGAACACCGGATTTTATCGTTTCTTTTCTAAACACCTTGAAAGATGGTGACTTAACTCCTAGTTTAATAGTTACAAATCCAGACAGACCTTCAGGTCGAGGAATGATACTCAAATCCCCTGCTCCAAAAACTTGGGCGCAAGAGAAGGATATAAAAGTTCTTCAACCAGAGAAATTAGATGAAAAATTTTTCGAAGAATTATCAAGTGAGTCTTGGGATTTATTTGTAGTTATAGCTTATGGAAAAATAATCCCAGAAAAAATTATAGATTTACCAAAATATGGCACAATAAATATTCACTATTCACTTCTTCCGAAATACCGTGGAGCAACTCCTGTAGAGAGTGCAATATTAAACGGCGACGAAACAACTGGTATCGCTATACAAAAAATGCGATTTAAACTCGATACTGGACCTGTATATGTAAAATCAGAAGTAGATATAGAGAAAAATGAAACAAATGAAAGCTTAAGAGAAAAACTAAATAATGAAGCCTTGAAACTCTTGGTTTCAACGATAAATAAGATATTTAAAAACTCTATTTTACCAATAGAACAAGATGATTCTCTAGCAACAAATTGCCACAAAATATCAAAAGAAGATGGAGAAATTTCAATTACCGACGACCCTATAACGCTTGATAGAAAATGGAGAGCTTATCAATCTTGGCCGGGACTTTATTTTTTCAAAGATGGAAAACGGATCAAAATAACAAAAGCCCACCTAGATGGCGAGCAATTTGTAATAGAAGAAGTGATACCTGAGAACGGAAAGCGTATTAACTACGAAAACCTTTAATCATGTTTTTTATCTTTCTTGCTCCTTTTTTCCAAAGAGCATCCTTCTTGCCTTTTGCAGAAGATAATTCTCTAACCATTTGTTCTCTGACATCATCTATAGCTTCATAAAGATCAGCTTTTTCTGAAACTGCTCGAAGTTGTTTTCCTAAAGAAGTAGTTACATTTACTTCCGCTCGAAAAAGGTCTTCTCCGTTTTTATGATGGTTAGTAGTTTTACCTATTTCAACATTTGCAGTTATATCCTCTTTGATAAATTTGTTTATCCCAGAGACTCGCTTTTCTGTATAATCCTTAAGCGCTGGTGTTAATTCAATATTTGTTGTTTTGATTGAAATATTCATATGTTCATTATAGCATTTTCAAGAAATTTGTGATTTTGTTGAAAAAATGTAGGATAGCATTATGGGTAAGATTTTAGCAATAATATTTCTAGTCGTATTTTGTTGGTATGCCATTCCTTTAATGGCCCAAGGTCTTTGGGTTTCCCCTACTATGTATCCAGGCTATTGGTGGGGCGAAGATGTCTATAAATATAACGGCCAAGTGGCTTCTGAAGGTTACGGATGGTTTATGTTTAACCCTAGGAAAAGCCCCACTGGAGGCAGGACTATGTCTAGTGTTATAGACAGCCTTTAGAGGCCAAAAACCCTTTTCTGAAGGCTAAAATTGTGATATAAGTATAGAACCGTAATTCATTCCCTGGTAGCTTAGCGGTAAAGCAATCGCCTGTTAAGCGATGGACCGTAGGTTCGAATCCTACCCGGGGAGCAAAATAAAAAACGTCAGAAATGGCGTTTTTTATTTTGTGACCCCGAGTAAAGACCTGCGTCTTTACGTGTAGGGATCGAAAAGCTTTTCCTTATTTATGAAAAATTTTAAATTTTGAATAAATGGAAAAGGTATACTGTTCATGTAATGAAAGATCCCTACCGGGGGAGCCCTTAAAATCACTTTGTAAATCAAGGTGATTTTTTGATACCCAAATAGGGTTCAAAACTTTGTAGAAGAAAAGCCCGTCATTGCTGACGGGCTTTTTTGTTTTTTAATCGTTGGTTACTTGCTTTGTAGCTTCCACACTTTTGATGTTTCCATTACATTACCCTTCCTTGTGCGTGTATTGTAATAAAAGGCACGCTTCTCAGATTTACCCTCATCAATTGAGCCAGGTAATCCTTGAACAAGGAACTCTCCAATCCAACTTTCACCTGAACCATCTTCAGGACCTGCGAGGTGCACAATGGCATTAAACTTTTTTCCAATATCCATCGTACTTTTTACAGCACTGGTGTTAATGGAGAACTGGATTGTCTTTTTATCAAAAAGACTGGCTTGTAGGTCATACTTTGATGGACCATTTGTGATTGCACATAATCCTTCAGGAAGTAGTGCTGTTTTTGGTGTGATTACCATAACGATAATTATTTATTTTGAAGAACAGTGAGGTTACGACCCTCGATTACGTTGCTGAATAACTCAGTCTTGAATATAGTATAGCATAATAAAATATAAATGTCAAGATATAGTCAATTTACGAGTTCTGAAGTGCCATCGTTGGAAACAACTCAAAAATCTTAGAAAACTCTAAATCTCTTTTAATTGCAGTCCAGTTGAGAGTTCTGAACTCGTCCACTAGAGGGAGCCTGGTAATACCTTTGGTAATACATACACTTAATCACCAAGATACATTTTAGATGCATTGAAATAATCCTTATACAGAAATGTGTTTGAGGGAGTGTATGTTTGTGTATGAAAAAAGGAGCCCGTAATGAGCTCCTTGTTGCAAAAAACTATAAGATTGGATCGGGTATATATTTATTATACATGTCTCCTAGCTCTATAAGAGCCCTGGCGAAATCTACAATACTGTCATACTTATCCTGACTCCAGGTGTTAAATGTTGGGTCATCATCTTTTTCACCACCAAATTTTCCTTTGATGATAGTACCGTTTCCTTCCCAATAATAAACTGCGGTATCCCAGTCTTGCTCTTCACTTATATGAAGAAAGCTTCCAAGGCATGAGTGGACCATGATGTTCATAATTCCTTCATCTTCATCATCTTTTTCAATAATATGAATATCGTGTACTGCAGGAATAGTCATCAAAAGAGTTCCCCAGCCTTGAACTTTTTCTTTTGCAAGTTCTTTGGAATAGAGTTTCTCTACTGTTTTGTGAACCTCAGATTGAAGTTTAGGTTTAGCGCCTCGTAACATTAACTTTAAAGAAGAAAGCCATTCGGCCCCATTTTCTCCTGATAAGTTACTAAGTAGATTAGTTAACGGTCCCCTGGCTTCGGAGAGCGTTAAACCAGTGTTGTTTTGTTTAGCCATTTTACAGTGGTTTAAATTGTTTAAAAAGAAATTCAGTAAAATATTATCACAAATACCTTGACAAGTCAATATCAATGTGCTAGTATAAAACTACCGATAAAGCGATCTGACGGCTCGGTATTAAGACAGTCAGTCTCCCATCGAAGACCGTCCCTCTAGTGATTAATGGGAGAAATAGAGGAGGCTTCTACATGAAATTACGTTTGCTTGTTCTTGTAGAGTAGTAAAGTAAACATTGTCCGCCCGACTGTTATATGCGAGTCGGGCTTTTTTTATTACCCCAAACTAATTCGAACATCGTCCCAGGTTTGGAGCATAGAAAAACGCCATTATGGCGTTTTTCGCTTCCCGGAAGAAGTGAACTGCTTCACTTCACTGTAGGATTCGAACGACGGAGTCTTATTTCTTCAGTAGAAGAAATTGACGAGTCGGTGCCCAGACAAAATCACTGCAGTGATTTTAGTCGAGGGAGAAAAATGAAATGTTCCTACCCGGGGAGCCTGTAATACAGTTTGTAATACAAAAGAAAAAAGCCATCTTTTGAGGGGTGGCTGTATTTTAATCATTTAGATTTAGAAAGTTGAAACATAAACTCCTGCGAGCAATGTATTTTTTCTTCGGGTTCGTACTCTGACCAAACAACCATAAACCTCCAATCAACCTCTTCTTTATTTCTTTCATCATCTCTAAAGATTTGAAACTGGCTTGGTACAACAATCTTCCTGCTATAAATTGAGCCGTGTGCCATAATTGGTTCCATTGCTATAGTAACAGTGTCAACAAAAAGTTCTCTGTTATGTAGCATGAGCTGAAGACCAACCTCTGCCGGACATAAAGATAGTCCACTTTGAAAAGCTGTTTTATAAAAGTCACTAGTTAAAACATCAGATTTGTAACCTAATGATCTACCAGAGACAACTACAAGCTTAATTTTTTGTCTGTTAGGTACAACAGGAATATTGATTCCTATAAGGTCTTCTATGTTTCGACGATCATTTCTCAATTGTTGAAAAATTTCACCTAACGAAGATCCCCCTATCTGGATTGTTTTCCAAACTTTAATCTTACTCATAATCTATTTTTATTTTAATGATTTAAAAAACTCAATCAAATTTAATAGTATCATATCATGCTTGACTTGTCAATATATATGTGATATAAACCAGAAGATAAAAATAGTTCCTTAAACAATAAAACCCATTATATATGGCAATCAACAAACTCTTCGAACCAGAACATTTCTGCATTTTAAGTCCTGACTACTATAAAGTAGTTATGGAATCAGCTTCGCACTGGGTGACACTTGCATATGACACTAATTCATCTAAGCCAGGCTGGTATAAAAAGAATATATTCACTAAGGTAAAAGGTTACGTGATGACAGGCTTCAAGATTAACTGGCCTGACAAAACAAAAACTGTTAAAGAAAATGATGTATTTGATATGTTTGATACCGCCCCTATTCAAATGTTGTTTGTTCCCGAAACCCTTTATTATCAGATTAATTCAATCAAGAAAAAAGGTTGCAAGGTAAAAGCTACAGCATATGGATCGGTTAAAACCATACACAACGAATATGGCAAAACGTCCGTTTTTTGTCTTATGATCTCTGAATTCACAAAAGAACTCGATGATAAAGAGATTAGAAATGTTGAATCAATTGATGCGGTGGTTGGTGGATATTAAGGTCTTACTAGTCAGGAATTAAAAACTCCTGACTTTTTTATTTTCCTATTTCCTTTCGAACATCATATCAAGTTTAAAGTAAAAGAAAATTTGTTATACTTACTTCACGAATGAAACAAGATGACTTTCTAGGTAAAGCAACAGATCCTAAACTGTACGATCATCTTAATTGGGGTAACACAATGTCAGATAATAGTAACTGGCATAAGTTCCTAGTTCGATCTATTGAGCCTCTAATTCCCTCACTACAGAATAAGGAGGTTCTAGATATTGGGAGTGGTACAGGTAGTATGTATCCTTTTTTTATTTTAAAAGGAGCTAAATCGGTTATTGGGGTTGAACCGTCTGAACAACAGATTAAATTTTCTTCACAGAATCATCCAAAATTTTTAGTTAAACAATCCACATTTGAAAATTACAATACTTCTACTAAATTTGACATTATTTTTTCACTTTTTGTTTCTGAGCACATTTTGGATATTGAAAAATTTTTTAAGAAAGCTCATGACTTATTAACAGATAGAGGATCTCTATTTTTTACAATAACAGACGCCTCTTATGAAAAGACTCCTCGATTTAATTACAACATAGAAGTACATGAGATTGAACCATTCCTATCTATAGTCAAAACAAATCGAAGCGCTGGAACAATGTTCGATATAGTAAGACCTGTCGAATATGTACAAAAAATCGCTGAAAAGGTTGGTTTAAAAATTAAAGAACATCAAGAAATTAAACCCGATAAACAATATCTCGAAGACGAACCAAGATACAAAGAGCTACCTGAAAAGACTATTGCTCATCTAATACATTTTACAAAATAAGTTCGAACATCGTCCCAAGTTTGGAGCAAAAAGAAAAAGGCCGAAGCCTTTTGTTTATTTTTTTTCCGGATAAATAAAGATGTCTTCCTGCCTGTTCTTTATTTGATTGTTTAGTTCGAAAACAAGACCTTTGATACCTTCATCTTTAGAAAAAAATTCAGAATGGAATTTAGATGAGCTACCTCCCAAATCCCCCTCTCCTCCTGACAGGATCTCTTTTTTTAATCTTCCCTTTTCGAGATCATCCATCAAACTATCTACTGCCTTGTCAACAATTCGATGAAGTTCCTGCGATGACGCAAACTCAACGATATTAACAATCATAAAACTGAAGCTGCTTTCCCATTCACCCCAACTGTGTACCTTGTACCCGTAAATAAAGAATAATTGCATGGTTTGTAATTTGTCTACAGTCTACTGATTAAGCAAACTGAGTCAAGCTCTTTCGAACATCGTCCCAGGTTTGGAGCAGTGTAATACAGTTTGTAATACAACTGGTATAATTGTTTATATATGAAAACAAACAGTAAAAAATATGTGGATGGATTCGTAATACCTCTAAAAAAGAAAGATTTGGAAGCTTATAAAAAAATGGCTACATGGGGAGCAAAAACATGGATGAAGTATGGTGCTCTTAGTTATTTTGAATGTGTTGCTGAAGACATAGGTGTAAAAAAAGGTATGGGAATGGGTTTCAAAAAACTTGCAAACTTAAAACCTAAAGAAACCCTTATCTTTTCTTTTATCGTTTATAGATCAAAAGCAGATAGAGATAGAATAAACAAAAAAGTCATGAGTGATCCTGGTATGAAAGATTTTGATGAAAAATCAATGCCTGTAGATATGAGCAGATTTGTTACTGGCGGATTTGATACTCTTGTTGAAGGTTAAATTTGCAATACAAAACTTGTATAATATAGACATATGAAAAACATATATAAAATTTCTTCTGTTTTAGCGATTTTTGTTGGTGTTATTATGATCTCTGGTGGTATTTGGGGTATTTGTTTTACCTATAAAAATGTAGCTAGAGAAAATATAGTAACTCCGGAAGATTCAGTTATACCAAATACTCCAGTTCGTGGACCACTGACACTCAAAACTCAATCTGACATCATCAGAGAACACACATTAAGAACAACTGGTGGAAAAACATATGCCGAAATGCCTAGGCAAATACAGAAGCTTGATGAAAATGGAAATGCTGTTTTAAATGAAAAAGGAGAAATAGTAATGATTCCAAATGATGCACGAAATATGTGGGTAACAGCCACAACACTCACAACAGCTCTGAATTTAGCTATTGTTACTTATATTTTCTCAGGACTAGTTTTACTTTTTGGTTTTATTTCTCTTTGGAATGGATTAGTATTTTTCATTCTAAGTAAAAAATCTTAACGATGCGGACAACCTGCCCAGCAACAGGATCGTCGCTGCCCTTTTTTAAATTTGTCTTGCATTATATTTATTCGCCTTTCTCTTGTTTCTTGCTTCTTAGCAGAAGTTATCCAGCATATCCATTCGTTGCGAGCTAGAGGAGTTATATCTTCCCATATTTTTTGTATTCCAGAAGAAGACATGACAATTTTTTGTAAGTCTTTTGGTGCTTTGTGAACTGTACCTTGAGATATTTTCTTATTCATGGATATATTTTAGCAAAATCTTATCATAGATTAAATTTGTTATAATAGATATATGGATGACGACATTAAAAAAGAAAGTCCAGAGTTGATGCACGGCAAAGAAGAGTGGCTCGACAAACATGGTCGCCCTACCTTTGAATATTTAAATTCCTTGGTAGAAGACGGCAATCCTAGAGCACTTGAAGTCTTAATGACAATAGCCGACCAGCATGATGTATCTTATAACGAAGAAACATCACCCCAAGAACTGGTGGATCAAATAATGTTAGTTCTAAACCAAGAAGATTAAGTATGTCGGATATATCTGGAACAGAACAAATAATAAACCAATTAGGAGCACTCTCCTATGGTGGTATTTGGGTGGTGTCTTTTTTTTCAAATATAGTTATACCTGTGCCAGAAGAATTAATACTTTTAGCTCTTGGATATTTATCAGGAACAGGTTCAATAAATGGTGTTTTGGTTATGCCTATAGTTATATCCGCGCTTTTAGTTAACGATATTATTTTGTATAAACTTTCAAAAAGAGGAAGTAAAATAACAAATTATTTGTATAAAACTTTTTTTGAAAAAAGACTTGCTAAAAGGGATGACAAATGGCTAGAGATGAATATTGGTAGCATTATTTTCTTTTCTAGATTTTTAGTACAACTTAGATTTATTGGGCCGTTTCTTGCTGGTAGTCGAAATATTCCTATTAGAAAGTTTGTAATTTATGACTTACTTGCACTTTTAGTTTATGTGCCTATTTTCATTGGGCTTGGTTGGTACTTCCACAACAGACTTTCTTTGGTGGTAGATAATGTAAATGTTGTAAAGAACATCATACTTATGACTGTAGGTGTAGTTCTAATATACTCCCCTATACGCTTTGTTTATAAACTGATATTTAGAAAATCATAATTGACATAAAGGTACTTATATCTTATTATGAACTCGCAAAAAGAGCTTGTCGGAATAGTCGTTTCTTAGGGTTTTATTTGTATTTTATTCGTTAAGCCAGACAATTCTATGACAGGTACAATCAAAAAGATTACTGACAAAGGTTTCGGTTTCATTACAGCAGAAGGTTTGCAAAAAGATTTATTCTTTCACAGCAACGCTCTTGTAGGAGTTTCATTTGATGAGCTTCGTGAAGGAGATGCTTTAAGTTTTGAAATGGAAGAATCTCCAAAAGGAATGAACGCTGTAAATGTACAGCGAGCATAAATAATAAAAAAACCGCACATTATGTGCGGTTTTTTTATTTATATAAAAGATAGAAACAAACTACTATTTAAATAAGCTAAAATACCTAACAAACATAGAAGCAATATTGCTAAAGCTATATTTTTTGTATGTTGAATTCTAAGCTCAACAACCACCATACCAATAAGAACAATATAAACTAGCGCTATAAGTCCTAAATAAATATATTGAACATTTTTGGATTGGTTAAAGATTAACCTCTCTGCCAAAGTAGAATATTTAGGAGCGTTAAAGTCAGACTGCTGTTCTGGTTCTGATTCATTTATATTTTGAGCAATAGCTAGAGTATCATTTTGTACTAGCAAAACTGGTGCTGGCTCTTCTGGTTTTAGAGAAGCCTGTTCTATCTTCTTAGAAGAACTATCCCCTTTGACTTCCGGAATTATTTTTTGCTCTGATTTAGATGTTGGCTCTGATGATGCTTCAACCTTGGTTACCAAAGAAATATTTCTTGATTGAGCCCTTCTACCAAAAAGCTGAACAACAAAAGTTGTTGGTCGACCTTGATAAGTGCCTTGATAAGTGGCTATACCTATTTCATCAAATTTCTCACTTATCAAATTTGCGTGGTGTGTTGGAGATGCAATCCAGGCATTTTCAACATCAACGGACTCTGTAAAGTTTATAGCCAAATTCTCTCCAGCATAAACAAAGTTATACCCTGCTTTTGAAAACCAAGACCAAGGAGTAACTCCGCTCGGGCTGGTGTGAGCAAAGTACTGGTTATCTGCCATGTCTTTAGCTTTCATTGAAGCTGCTAGTTCCAGTTGTGGATTAACAACCAAGGCTTTCCCGTTGTTTTCTATTCTGTGTTCATTTGTCAGATCAACAAGGACCGAGGGCAAGACTGCCGCCCCAAAATCCGTCTTATTGAGCAAATATGAGCTACCTAGCGAGGTACAGAACAAAATAAGCCCTATACAAGCCAAAACGGTTAAACTGCGCTCTGTTAGCAAATGAGGCTTATAGTTGTTGCCTTTGTGGGCAATTAAGTATTTTTTGACATGCCTAATCATATGTTGCATAAAGTTTAACAGAATAACCTAAACAAAACAATACCTCGCATCAGCAAGGTATTGTTTTAAGAAAATTAATCTATTGTAAGAGGAGGAATGCTTAGATTTAGTTCAGGACACATTATGTTATTAATGCGAGTTTTAGTTGTTTTATAAACCCAACCTGTTCCCTTCTTAGCATCTTTAATAGTTACTCCTACCCAAGGCTTGAGTACTAACAATGATTCACCTTCTTGGAACTTAACTACTGCCTTGAAAGTTTGAAAACCAAAAACTCCATCTACTTTTATTTTAGGATTTAAGTTTAGATAATCATTTAAAAACTGTTGTAATTTCTTAACTTGTTCTTTGTTGTTCTTCTTTCCCATCTTTAGGAAATCATCTAGATAAATACCGCATGATGTTGAAGCTCCAAGAACTTGTCCTTGAGGAGTATTGTTATTTAAGAGAAGCAAAAGCCCTCCGCCGCCTCCTCCACCACCACCGAAGGTTTGTACTGGGTTAGGAACACATGTCTCTCCTTCTAAATGAAATCCTGGATCACACTCAATCGGCTCTGGAGAAGATTCAGTAGGTTCAAAGTCATATGTTTCTGTATGAGTATTTAGACCTGTTTTGATAGCGATAATAAATTTATCTAAATTTTCTGTATAGCCATCAGAATACGGCTCACCTACTCGTAGACCAAACCATGAGTCGGTAACGCGAATACGAATACCTGGATAACTAGTCACAAGATCATCCCATGTTCTAAGTGTTGTACCTGGTGTTGCTGTTCCTGGCCATGTTGTACCTGAATAAGAGTACTTTGCATTACCACCATCAATAGCATCCCATTCTTGCCATATGTCTTGTGTTACAGAACCATTTTGATTTGGCACAAAAGCAAGACGCTTTTGCCATGTATCTGAACCATCAAAATCAACATTAAAATTAAGATAAGCAGAGCGATTTACACTACCACCGTTTCCTGCTGAAGGGTTGTAAGTACTGAACTTAAGAGTTTTTATATTTTCCAGTTTTACTCCACTGAATTGGTATGTTGCAAGATTTCTTCTTTGTGTACCACTAACTGATATTTGAGCACTACCCGAACCTTCTGGTGCAGTACTTGGACCTGTTACAAAAGAACCCAGGGTGTTATTGATAGTATCGTTTTCATCGTTATAGAAAAACCATTTTGTTGGAGTTGATATAACAGCCGCTAAATCTGGAGCAAGATCTCCTGCTTTAACCACAGTTGTATTTGAAGAATTTGTTTCTTGGTCTCCTCCTCCACCAGTTGTTTTGTTATAAGCAACACAATTTACGTCAGTACCGCCAACTTCTACAAAAGTTATTTCTTGGTTATCATTATTGTTTGGATTTGTATCACCATCACCAACACAGTAAAGACCAAGTAAGTTTGTTGGGTCTACTTCTCTAACTATATATCTACCAGCACTTTCTTTATCTGCGTTTATAGAAAGACCTGATTCGTTAGTTAAAGATAATGGACTAAAAGGAGTTTCATCTCCAAAAAGACCTAGATAAGGACCTGTATTATTTGTATCGTTTGAAGAATCATAAGTGTATTCGAAACCTACACCAGAGGCAGGAGTACAACCTTCAGGGACATCACCACCTACACCATTATCATCCCTGTTAGGAACAAAATTTGCTGGACAATTATATTTTTGAATTGTTAGCGTACCTGTTGTTTCTTCTTCTACTATAGAATCATCGTGATTAACAACAGTAAATGTCTCTGTAGAACTATCAACTGTAACTTCTCCTAGGCCTGAGACATTTGACCAACCATCTTGCATTATTTCATCAACAGTGTATGAACCGTAAGGAACATTATTGAAAGTCACACAACCATTTTCTCCTGTTATGCCAGCGTAACCTTTGTAAATACCTACATTTAGAGAACCACTATTGTCTCCAAACCATCCAATATTTTGTGTTGTACCTGTTCCGTCAAAAATTCGGAAATTAGAAGATGAACTTGCTGGAACAAATGATTGAGCATATTTGTGTAAAGAGTTGTATGCACCCCAATTTGAATTTGGATCAAACTTATTATCTATTTGAAGCTCAAGAATATCTGTACTGTATCCTGTATATCCATCCATGTGGGTTGCCCAACCATCAGTAGTAGAGTACTCAGTATCTACAGGATTTGCTCCGCCTTGGTTAAGCCAAGTTCCCATTGTTTTTGCTATGTAAGAAATACCGGCAACTAGTGAGTTTGATGTATTTGTTCCTAGTGGATTACTTGAATCAACAGAAAGGTCTTCTACATGAGAGCCTTTTAGCATTAGAGTCCAACCTGAAAGATTTTTTGGTTGTTCTGCATCATCTGTCTTACACATTGTTACAGTTGAGAACTGTGGTTGCGGCTCAGAGGGCGCATCAGAACAAGTTCCTGAAACAATATGCAATTTGTAAAGAAGACCAGCAGGATTTGACTCTGCATTACTGCTTGGAACTCCAATATTTTTAACTGTTATTTTTATTGTATTAAGTCCTGAGATTAAATAACTAGAAACATCTATAGGAGAAGTTATACTTCCATAGTTAAATTCTGTATCTAATTTTTCAGTGCCTGTTACTACGATATTGTTTATTTCAACTTGATAGCCATTATCAACAGCTAGTTCTAAAGTAGCTGAAGTAATATCTCCTCCAACATTAAATTTCTTTGTGAATGTTTCTGTTTCATTTATTGTTGAATCTAGGACTTTGTAAGCATTCCATATCCACTTTGCAGCATTACCAAGCAGTGTAGAGTTTGCCCAAGCAGAGTGTGTCCAAGTCGGTACTGCGTTAGAATTGTTTTGAGTAATGTTTGTTTCGTCACTTACAAAATCACATTGCTGTGGTTCTTGAGGTGTCTCTACAGGCGCATTAAATCCTACACAATGATATGTAGTACCTGCTATAGGATTTCGGATGAAATCCCAGTTGTCATAATGTAAAACATCGTCTGCGCAATAAAACTCAGCAGAGACATCTTCTGTTGTATTTCTACCAATGAAAGGAATGTATCCTTCTTTTAGAACTTCTCGAAGTCTTAGTTCAGTTATGTTTGTTAGAGGGATAGCCGTTGGAGTATTTGCATTAAATGTAGTGTAGCCTGAAACTTCTCCTATAGTTGTAGCACCGCCATCTGGAGCACTTTGGTCACCCCACTGGAACTTCCAGTTTGGATCAAGCTGACAATGACCTTCACTTTGAGCAACCCAATCATCTGCAGTTGTTGATGTCACATTTGGACCACCGTAACCATAGTTTGGTAGGTATTCTTCTGCATCACAAACTACCTTTTTTGCAATTACAATAATTGAAGGTTCTGGTTTTTTAGTATTAGTAAAAACACAGTTAATATTTTTGTCTTTATTTAGAGTAAAAGTTTGTTCATTAATAGAGACTTGAGTAGCATAAGCAACACTAGGGCTAAACAATCCTCTAATAGAGTCTAAGAAAGAAATCTGTTGAAATTCTTCGCAAGAAGCATTTGTAAGATCCCAACCATCTGGAATAACTTCACTTAATGTGTACTGTGTATCAGAAGGCAAAACAAAAGAAGTCACACCGTCTTGTTCTGGGGTTGCAGAGATATCAAAACCTCCTTGTTGATTAAGTCCGTTAAAATGGAAAATCCCCTCTCCACCAATAACTTTTTTGATAACTGTAACACGACCAGTACCAGTGTTTGTATTTGGTGCATGGTCTTTACACCACTGATCTCCAGAATTTGTTGGTTTTCCCTTATCATCTCCATTTTCCTTTACAGGACCTTCGTACAAAAAGTCATTGTATTTTCACTCTTTTAAACAGTAATAAAAACTCCCTCTAACAAGAGTTACCTTCACTATAAACCTCTGACAGAGTATGTCAATGTTTTACTTTCTTAAAATTTGTGTCAAAATAATAGTAATAAAATGAAAAAAATACACCGATTTTTAACTACAGAGAATCTAAGCGATCATAATAATTCTATAAAGGATAAAGACTTGGTGCATATTATAAAAAATGTTCTGAAATTTGATGTTGGAGAGATTTGTATTTTTTTCTTTGACGGTAGTGAGGACTACTTGTCAGAGATAACAGAAATAAAAAAAGATTCTGTTTCTTTTAGAACCATTTCAAAAATTCCGAAAAAAAATATCCCGAAAAATATAACTGCTTGCATTAGTATCACCAAAAGAGATACTTTTGAAATCGTAGTTCAAAAGCTAACAGAAATAGGAGTAAATAAAATAATCCCTATCCTATCTGGTAGAACCGTAAAACAAGCTTTAAAAATTGACCGATTACAGAAGATAAGTGAAGAAGCGCTAGAGCAAAGCGGTGGCTCTAATGTGGTTAATATTTTGGATCCAATATCTTTGGAAGAGTGCCTAAACCAAACGAAAGACATGTCTTGTATTTATTTTGATATTGAAGGAGAAAAATATCAGAAACAAGATTTAAAAGAACTGGCTTTTTATATTGGACCTGAGGGTGGTTGGAATGATGAAGATAAAGCATTATTTTCTAAATACAATGTCAAAAGCTATAAACTTGGTGAGACTGTGCTAAGGGCCGAGACTGCTTCTATAGTTTGCGGCTATAAACTTTTATGGGATTAAGTATTTTTTCATCAATATTTTTAGGAATAATAGAAGGGTTAACAGAATTCGCCCCAGTCTCTTCTACTGCACACATATTGATATCCGGGAAAATGATAGGAGTAACAAGCTCAGAATTTTTTACCGTCTTTTCTGTCGCTATCCAAAGTGGTGCTATCCTTGGGGCTGTTGTTTATTTTTGGAAAACAGTTTGGCAAAACCTTTCTTTAATACCTAAGATTATCGTTGGGTTTTTACCTACTGCTGTCGTCGGGCTTTTATTACACAGTATTATTTCAAAAGTTTTTAGCAATCATTTGTTAATAGCTTATGCGCTTATAATAGGAGGAATAATTTTTCTTTTCTTAAAAACAAATGACAGCGAAGTAGAGGTAAAAGATATTTCTTATAAAGAAGCTTTTATCGTTGGGTGCACCCAAATACTAGCTTTCATACCAGGAGTCTCCAGAAGTGGTGCAACACTTATTGGCGGAACCGCGCTTAAAATACCTCGTTTTCAAATAGTGCCTTTTTCTTTTTTGCTCGGCATACCGACAATACTTGGGGCTAGTTTTGTAGAACTAGTATCTATACCACAAATAGATAAAACAGGTTGGATGATAATAACAACAGGAATAGTTGTGTCGTTTTTAACAGCATTACTAACGATGAAATGGTTTATAGAAATACTAACAAAAAAACCTTTGTCTTATTGGGGTTGGTACCGAATATTTATAGGAATTTTGATTATCATTTTTGTAAAAATGTAACCCTGTGAAGAGACTTGAGGCCATATTTTTTTAGAGCACTATAATGCTCTCTAGTCCCATAACCTTTGTTTTTTGCCCAATTATATTTTGGGTATTTTTT
>JADZEV010000038.1 GCA_020850295.1 Candidatus Nomurabacteria bacterium | reverse complement strand
CGAAAAGTTATTTTTCAAAGTGCTTAAACACTGCTTTGGTAAAAAAAGAAAACAAATACTTGGTAGCCTAGCAGACTACCTAGAAAGTAAAGACAAAGCTGTCTCAATACTTCAAAAAGCTGATATTAGTGAGAAAGCAAGGCCTGAGACACTCTCAAAAGAAGACTGGGCAAATATAACTAGATACATAGAAGAATAATTTGTTGTACAATAGTCTTTGTAATGAAACATCATAAATATATAGTATTAATAATATTTATTGCACTACTTATACCTGTTTTTACACAAGCCCAATCTTTTGGTCTTAAAATGCCTGTTGGCGGAAAGGTTATTCAAGCAGGCAAAACTCCCGCTATAGTTTGTGCTGCAATGTCAGGGCCTATTTTTGTAAATCCTTACAACATTGCAATTCCAGGACCATACTTTGTAAGAGCAGGGCTCTCAGGGAAGCCAAAGTCTGGTGGGTACATCTTAGGTCTTTACAGTGTAATACCAGACATAGGCACATGTACAAACCCAGAAACAGGTGTACCAATACCAGCATTTGAGTTGAAACCTTATGGAGTCTCAAGATAATAACTTATTAAAACCCAGTAAAAGATTTTTAATCCGTGGAGGAATAGCTACAGGAATATTAGCGCTTCTTCTAATAGTACAAACAAATTGGTTCTCTAGTCTCTTCTCTAAGAAAAATATAAACGGTATTGCGGTTAGTGATGCAACCGTGGGAGAAATAGTAGGCAGAGATAGCAACGGTAATGGTATAGCTGACTGGGAAGAGAGGCTGTGGGGTCTTGATCCGACCGTAACAACAACAAACGGCGTATCCAACAAAAGTATTATAGAAGCCAAAAGGCGAACGCTTCAAAATACTGAAGAAGCTGGCCCGCTTAACGAAACAGACAGACTTGCTCGAGAAATATTTGGTTTTACTAGTGCGCTTGGCACCGAGAATTCTATAAGTAGTGAAAGTTTGTCAGCCTTAGCGGTAAAACTAGGCCAGCAAGGAGTTAAAGCAGATACTTTGCCAACATATACACTAAGCGACATAAAAACAATTCAGACAAATAGAAAAAATCTAACTGACTATGAGAAAAACCTTTCTTCTGTTTTGTCTTCTTATGATAAAACTCTTCCAGAGATAGATGTTTTTATCAGAAGTGTTGAGGCGGGAGACTACAACCAACTAGAAACTTTAGATAAAAGTATAGTTTTTTATAAAAACCTATCAAAAAAACTTATAAAAATAAACGCTCCTATAGGTGTAGCTCAGTATCATTTAGATATAACCAACTCAGTAGCCGGAATAAGTAAATCTTTTGAAAAAATGAAAGTCTTAGAAAATAACGGTATTATGGCGCTAGTTGGTCTATCTGAATACAGATATCATGATAAAAAACTAGACGATACATTAGAAAAACTAGCTACATATTTAAGACAATACGCTATAATACAATAGTCACATGAAAAAACTATTTGGCCTTATCTTAATAGCAACAATATTTTTCTCTACATCTTATGTAAATGCTCAAATTGGAGGATCTTCTCCTGCTTCAACTATTAACCCTATAAATCCTTCGAGTAGTTCTACCGTACAACAGCTAAACCAAACACAACTAAACAATCAAAGGACTGCTTGTTTAGCTCAAGGATATTACTGGCTTTCAAATAATACTTGCAGTATTAGATCTGAGCAATCTTCTCAGGTACTTCAAAGATTTCAACCAGGGGTAAGTATTCAGAGCGGGGCTAATGGAAGTAAGATAGGTGGTGTAAGTTTTAGCGGATTAGGAAGTTCTATTTTGGCTTGCTCTGGCGCAGGAAAAGAAATAAACAATGCTATAACAAGATTAGGAGATAAATTAGCTGATTCAAATAGCGGTTTTCTCAAAGGGTTAGGTAAAGCTCTAGGTATTGGTACAGGAGGCAGTAGTGCTCTTGGCGGAGGAGAAGTTCCTACAAATTCAAACTCAGCAAATACAGAACTTAAATCTGCCAATAAAAAAGAGTCTTGTTTAGACGCTGTTGCTTATACACTTGCAAAACAAGCACTGAGCCAAGTAACAAACAAAACATTGAACTGGGTAAATACTGGCTTTGGCGGTAATCCTTTTTATGTTAGAGACATTGACTCATTTTTAAAATCTATAGAAAAAGAAAAATATAGTGATTATATAAACATAGTATCCAATAGCGATAATCAGTTAATAAGCGGTGGTGTTACTAATAAATTAATAGAATTATTTACTGGAAAAAAATCTCCTACTTTAAGCTATACACCAAGAACATCTGAGGAAATAAAATATGATGCTTTCTCAAAAGATTTTACTAACGGCGGATGGAGTCAATGGTTAAATATAACTACAGGTAGTCAAAATCCTCTTGGCCAATTTTTAAATGTAACAGAAAATTTATCTCGTAGCTTTGGAGAACAACAAGACCAAGCATCAAAAGAGCTAACTCAAGGAAATGGTTTTCTTTCTCAGAAAAAATGTGTTGAGTATGCACAGGCTCCGAGTCCAGATGATGATTATGATTTTAATTTAAATTCTGATGGATCTCTAAAGTGTCTTAAGTATGAAACAGTAACACCGGGATCTGTTATAGCATCTCAAACACAAAACATAACAAACTCAGGCACTAGACAGCTCGAAGCAGCTGATGAATTAAATGAAGTTTTAGGAAGCTTTTTTGACAGCCTTTTGAACAAATTATTTAACAAAGGTTTACAAACTCTTGGTAGAAATTCAGGTGATAATTTTGGTAACGACTTTTCTCAATTCGGAGGACAAGGAAGCAATATAGTTATAGGTTCAAACGGCCAACCTATAAACGGCACAGGTAGTGGCGTGATACTACCTTTTGACCAAGGAGGGGACGACTATGATACAAGCTCTTTTAATATAAGTAATCCAAGACATATAGCCTCTATAATAAAAGCCCAAAAGACATTTCTAAATAAAGCCTTAGATAGTCAGGCAAGTCTACAAAAAATTATTCCAAACCTAGGAAGACTTGATTATTGTCTACCTGGACCTACACCTTCTTGGCAAACAGGAGTAGCTACAAATAGTCAAATATTATTTGGTACTATGCGAGCCTCAGGTATGGCTAACAGTGTTACTGGATTTTTCAATATTCAGCCTTATGATTTTATTGATACCCTGAAAAATAATACGTTCTCTTTTTCAAATAAAACATTAGTGATACAAAACGATCCTTTCGTTTCTGGCGCTGACATAGCAAATATTTTCTCAGGATGGTTACAAAGCTTCCAAAACTCTATAAGCTCAAGTTTTTCAAGTTTGTCCTTAGCAAGCTCTTTTAGTTCTCTTGAAACAACAGCTTCTGGACAACAATTTGCTAGAGGATTTGTATCTGACGCTATTAACGAAACAAGCCTGATACCACAATACTTGCAAAGCGTTGTAGAAACAGACAACCAATACGAGTCTGCTCTGAATCAAACTAGGTCTACAATAACAGAACTAGAATCAATACGGGCAGAAGTTTTAGACATTGTTACAACAGCTCGAACTCGACATATCGCTAACAAAAGAGCGCAAGGCATAACAGTAAATATGACATGCTTAAATGAAGCTTACGATATAAGCAACGCTCCTATATCTGGTTCTCCAAGACAAGAAAGCGATGCTACAACACTACTAAACGACTTAGAAGCTGCCCAAAATAGTTTTTATAATAATTTATAAACATATGAAAAAAGCTTTAATTATCACAATCATAATAATCATACTAGGTGGAGCATTCTTTTATTTCCGGTCAAAAAATTCTTCCAGCAATCAAGACGGTTCAGAAAAAAGTGGTTTTAAAAATTTCTTTAACTTTGGAACAAGACAATCTTCAGAGGACGAGGTTCCTAGTGGAGAAAATGTAAGCGAATTCACCCCAGAAGTTGTACCTTCTGAAAATGAAAATAATGCAAATAACAGCAATGAAACAAGCGGAGCAAATACTTCTGTTTTTGGAACCAGCGGACCGTTTACACCTCTTTCTTCTGGCGGGATAACAAGCGGGAGTACTATTGGTTCAGGAGGAATACTTGATGTAGGCGGTGGTATAGGATCAGGTGGAACTGTCGGCGCGGGAGGGGGAGTAGGCTCAGGTGGAGGTATTGGCTCTGGTGGTGGAACCGGTGGTAGCGGAGGGTCTTCTAGTGGGACACAGTGCACAACAGATGACACCGTTATAGATTTCACACCTGAAGAAATAGCTCTATTACAAGCCTTAGAACAAAGGTTTTACGCATTAGCGCCAACATTACGAACAGACCAAGACTTGCAAGCTGAAACCGCAAACTATAGTAGCTATAAGATACTCAATCAAAAATATACCGAGCTTATTAACTATTGTGAAAATAAAGCACCTCTTTTGCCGAACAATATAAATAGAAGAGTTGCGACACCGCTTTATACAGACAGTTCAGCAAATGCTTACTTCTCAGATGGACCAGAGGCAGACGGATTGATAAATATGCAAAGCTCAACACCAAAACTAAAAGAAATAGAGAAGTTTTTCCGAATAAATATTTGGTAATAAGACTTATTCTAATGATATACTGTATTTAGTGAGGCAGGCTCTAATTTCTATAAAGAGAAATTTTAAAAATAAAGGAAAATTATTTTTACCTGTGCTTTTTTTAGCACTTTTTTTGTTTCCAGTAAACGCTTTTGCTGATTACAGGACCGGGTACCAAGATTTTATTTGTCTTTTTACCCCTACAGAAAGAAACTGTGATCATTCATCTCCTGAGTCTGCAGTAAAAAGAGCGGAAAAAAGCGGTTTGGCATATGGTAAAACTGTAAAAGACGGCATAACCTCAACAGGAATAAAAAAGATAATACTTCAACTAGGATTTTCTTTAAATCCAGATAAGGATATAAGAGATGGCTCTAATAGTGAATCAAGATATTTTTATAAAAGAGTGGCAGATCCAAGATCTAATAGTTTTTTTGTAAGACTTAAATATACACCCGGATTAAACGGTGAAGCAGTCTCTTATCAATTCTCCCCAATAGCATATAGTATTTATAACAATTCAGTAGCAACTGGAAATTTTACTATTACAGACGACACGATAAAAGGTGACGCTTATACAAGTGGCCAACTAACTTCTATAGCTTTTTACAAAGAAAGGTCTGGTGGGGACCTAATGATCTCTCAGTCAGTCGTTAGTAAAGAAATAACTTTTGATTCAGAAATCGTATTTAACTCTACAAGAAAAATAGAAGCCGATCTTTGGTACTGCGGAGGAGAAAGTACCTCCGGGGAAAATGTAGACGGTAGGTATTCACCTAGAGACGGTATCAGGGTAGAGTATTTTACAACCGACGGTAAATATGAGTATAAAAATGATCCTAACGATTCTAATAAGATAGATGGTGATCATGGCATAGAGTATCCATTTAATCTTTGTGACAAAGAAGCTGCTTATAAAATAGGTGAAACAATAGACCTGAGCTCCAAGCTTCCAAAAACACAAGAAGCTGCAAATATAGATGCCGAACAAAATATAAACTCCGGTGTTGTTTCTACAGCATACACAGGTAGTGTAATGCCACAATGTCACATATTAAACGGCTGGGGTCCAGGTTCAGGGTCCTTTATGGCCTGCATTAGTAATGTTTTTTACTATCTAGTGTTTAAACCTATTGCTTGGCTTGCTTGGCTTTTGGGTCAAATTTTTGATTTCTTTATAGGCTACTCATTATCAGATGAATCATATAGACACAACTTTGTGCAAACAGGATGGCAGCTTGTGAGAGATATATCCAACATATTTTTCATAATTATAATGATATACAGCGGACTTGCTGCGGTATTTAGTACTTCAAATGTTTCCTATAAAAAGGTTATACCGACACTTATTATCAATGCTCTGATTATAAACTTCAGCCTTTTTGCTACGCGTATAGTCATAGATATGTCGAACATCACCGCAAGGCTCTTTTATAACCAAATTGAAGTTTGTCAAAAAGATGATTTTGGTGAGTGCGTTAGCGATAGTGGACCAGGGGGGTTTAAACCAATTTCTGAATCAATTATTTCTAGTTTTAATCCTCAGAAAATAATACAGAACGCAAATCTACTAAATACACCGAGTGCTCCAGAATTTAACCCTGATGCTGCAACAGACGGCTCTCAAGGAGACTTTAATTCAGCACAAAATATTAATGGAAATTTTAATAATAATCCAGGAGATGGCTCCTTAAACACAGAAGGTCTCTCCCGTTCCGACACGGAATACGCAGCGTACTTTGGATTGATAGCTTTAATAATGGCAATGATAGCTTTCGGTACAGCAATGATGTTCTGGAAAACAGCTTTCATGTTCGTTGGTAGGGTTATAGGCCTATATGTTGCAATGATTTTTTCTCCTTTTGCGTTCTTATCACGTGGAAATGTTCCTTTGGTTAGTAAAATTCCGACTCTAAATTATGGTTCCTGGTGGAAAGATCTGACCAATTATGCACTTCTAGCCCCAATATTTGTATTTTTCTTATATATAATAAGTGCTTTTCTAAAAGCTGATTTTATAAACGGACTTGGCTTAAATCAAAATACTTCAAACTTTTTCGAAGCAGCCCTCTATGTTGTAATCCCTATGCTTATAATCTACGGACTTATCTCTCAGGGCGTTGGTATCGCTAAAAATCTAGCCGGCAAATACGGGGAGATGGTGCAAAATTTTGCAACAAAAGCAACCGGCCTTGTTGGTGGTGCGGCGATAGGAGTAACAAGCGGTGGACTGGCTTATGCTGGTAGTCGCTTTGGCTCAAGAGTAGGAAGATATCTTGGACGAACAAGGTTAGGCAGGAGGGCAGCGATAGATGTTGGTAGGGCTGCTAGTAATGGAACAAGGGCTAGTAGAAGTTCAAGGCTAATAAACAGAGCACTAAACTGGACACAAAATTCAAGCTGGGATGCAAGAAATACAAGACTAGGACAATTAGCACAAAACAATGCTGTTTATAACCAGATGGGAATAAGTACAAAAGATAAATTATCTAATTTGCTTGGACTAGGAACAAAAGATACTGATGGTGGATATATTGGTAGGCAAGAAAGAAGACAAAAAGAACTAAAAGACGAAATAGAGAATATAAAATTCAGTTATCTAAATGATGAACAGTCTAAAAAGCTTTGGAAAGAAATCTCTGATGCAAAGATAGGAAACGATACTATGAAAGACTATTTAAACAAGACTGACGCAAGCTTTAAGGCTTCTTCTGATAAAGAAAAGCAACTGAAAGAAGATGTTAAAAAATCACAAAAGAAAATTGATGATCTTGAAGCTGACTTAAAAACAACAAATAAATTATCTGACAAAGAAATGGAGCAAGCTAAAAAGGATCTAATTGCTGAGAAAAAATCCTTAACCAAAAGCCAGTCTGAGATGAAAGATATTCAGAAACTACAGCTTCAAACAATAGAAGAGATAAACGAAGATAAGACAAAGAGAGATAAAATAAGAGAGACTGATGAATATAAAAAATCTTACAAAGAAAAAACTGATGATCTAAAGAAAACTTATGGAAAGGTTGAAGGCACAAAAGATCTTACAAACGCTATTCGCAGAGACTATGCGGAAACCCTTCGTAATGATTCTTTCTGGATGAAAGATGGCAAACAGAGAAAATGGTTGTGGACACTTGGAGGTCTGGGAGGAGGGAGTTTGGGTGCACAATTTGGTGCTGGTTTGGGATTACTTGGGGCTGGAATAAGCGGGGCTTTTGGGTCTGTGATGGCAGAGAGGATAAAATTTGAACAAGAAGCTCTCGACGCTGTAACAAAAAAATATATAAAAGATTACAGTAAAGGGAAAGGCAAAACTAGTAAAATTGATCAGTATAGAAACAATTTAGATAGTCTAAATCAAAAGTTGAAAGAAGCTATTGCACTAGCTACAGGAAAAACTGCTGCTGATATAAATATTGATGATCACGATCTTGATAAACAAAAAGAGTACGTTAAATCTAGGGTTGAACAATTAAGAGCAGAAATGGATTTCCAGGACACAAAGTTTAAAGACATATCTGATAAGTATAAAAGAGGTGCCGCAACAGAAGCAGAAGTAAAGGCTGCTTCTGTAGATCGCAAGCGTGCTAAAGACAACCATGATGAGTACGAAAATCTTTGGAAAAATCGAGCAGATACAGAAAACAATATTAAAAAAGAAGAAGAAAAAGAGAGTAAATAAATATGGATGATCAAAAAAAACAATTTGATATAGAAAAGTTTGAAAATGCTTTAGCAAATACACCAGAAGAAGTCCGATCTTTTTTGTGGAGTGATACATACCAAAACATATTAAACGCTTTGCAAAAAAAGTTCTCTTTATCAGATGAGCAAAAAAGTATTATAAACGATATTATTTTTGGCAGTCTAACTAAAACTATAACTGAATCTAAAGTAGAAGAATCTGTAGAAAAAATAGTATTAGATGAAGAAAAGAAAACAGAACTACTTTCATATGTGTTTTACTATTTTATAGAACCATCAATTCAAAAAACAGAGGAGATTTTTGAGCTAGAAAAAAAAGAAGAATCAGACCAAGAAACAACTTCATTTGCTCCTTCTCCAGCTCAAGCGCTTGAATCCATAAAAGAACGCTTGTCTCAAAGTGTTAAAATAGCTCCTGTAAAAAGAGATTATTCTTTAGAAAAATCTTCGGGTGAATCTACACAAAGTCAAAATATTGTAAAACCATCGATAGATCCGTACAGAGAAATACCTGACAAAGACTAATTCTTCGAAACTTCTTGCTATACTATAAGCATGCAGTTTAAAGTACCTCAATTTATAGATATTGAAGATAAAGTTGTTGGAAATTTATCGTTTAGACAATTTGCTTATTTGGCAGGTGGAGCAGGACTTGCTTATATCTCTGTAAAAGTTTTACCTACAATATTGGCACTAGTCCTGACACCAGCGTTGATAGGATTGTCCTTGGCTCTTACTTTTGTAAAAATAAATGAGAAACCTTTTTCTCACATCCTTGAATCTTTTATAAGATACTATACAAAGAGCCGCCTTTATCTTTGGAAAAAACAAGAGCCAAAGGTTAGAAAAAACAATAAGGAAGAACAAGCCCCTTTGCGTGCTACACTATCTGAGAGTAAGCTCAAAACACTATCTTGGAGTTTAGATGTTATTGATCCTAAAAAGTAATTATTATGGCACCATCAAGTAGTCCAACCCAACAATTTGTTCCTGTAAAAGAAGTTCGTGACGGTATAGTCGTTATGAAGGACGAGACTTTGGCGACTGTTGTTTTGGTTTCTTCTATTAATCTTTCCTTGAAATCGTATGATGAGCAAAGGGCGACACTTGCTCAATTTCAAAGCTTCTTAAATACACTAGACTTCCCAGTTCAGATAGTCATTCAGTCTCGAAGATATGATGTAAGGCCCTACATTTTATCTTTAGAAAACAGATTAAGAGAACAAAAAGAGTCTCTCTTGCGGGTACAGACCCAAGAATACATACAGTTCATAAGAAGTTTTACCGAACAGGTAAATGTTATGCGTAAATCATTTTTTGTAGTCATACCTTATACACCTCCAGTTGTTAACCAAACAGGTGGCCTAGGGAAGGTACTGTCTTTTTTTGGCAAAAAACAAACAACAGCAGACCTAACAGCAAACTTTGAAGAGGAGAGGACTCAGCTTGAACAAAGAGTTAGTGTTGTTGAACAAGGCTTATCGAGACTAGGTCTTCGTGTGGCCCAACTTGGAACCCAAGAAGTTATTGAGCTTCTGTATAAAACATTTAATCCAGGAGAAACAACATCTCACGCAGCAGAATAATATTTGTATTAACTTGATTTTTTAACCTTTTATGTGTTCTGTGTAGTATACTAATCATCAGTATGGGACTCTTTAGCTCCAAGCCCAAATCAAAACAATCATCTTCTGGTGAAAAAAGTCTTCCTATCCTTCCACAAGAGGCTTATTCTTGGGCAACAATGGAACTTGCTGACAACATTGCACCTTCAGCTATAGAAATAACCTCTAAGGCTATTCGTATAGGGGATAAAACAGTTAGAACATTTTTCGTTATTTCTTATCCAAGATATTTAAATGACAACTGGTTTACGCCAATCATAAACCTGGATAAGGTTTTTGATGTCTCTATTTTTATAGAACCAATAGAAACTTCTCAACTTCTAAAACAATTCCAAAAAAAGATTGCCGAGGTTGAAAGTCAGATAATGGTTAGACAACAAAAAGGTCTTGTCCGTGACCCAATGCTCGACACTGCTTATCAGGACCTAGAAGAACTGCGAGACAACTTAACTCAAGCTCAAGAAAAGATGTTCTCTGTTGGTCTTTATATAAGTATCTATGCAGAAAATGATAACGATCTTTTCAGAACCGAAAGTGAGATAAGATCTATTCTTGAAGCTAAACTTGTTTATATAAAACCAACACTCTTTCAACAAGAAGATGGTTTTAAAACTGTTGCACCACTTGGTAAAGACACCCTTAGGGTTACCCAGAAACTAAATTCTGAACCACTCTCTAGCTTATTTCCTTTTGTATCTTTCGACCTTACCTCTGAAACCGGTATTTTGTATGGAGTAAATAGACACAACTCGTCTTTGGTTATTTTTGATAGATTTTCTCTTGAGAACTACAACTCAATAATATTTGCTAAGTCCGGTGCTGGTAAGAGTTATGCTACCAAACTCGAAATTATCAGAACGCTGATGTTTGATACTGATGTTATTGTCATCGATCCCGAAAGAGAGTATGAATATTTAGCCGAAGCAATAGGTGGAAGATATTTTAATATTTCACTTTCTTCTGATCACCATATCAATCCTTTCGACTTACCAAAACCTAGAGAAGACGAAGCTCCGGCTGATGTATTGCGTAGCAACATCATAAATTTGGTGGGGCTTTTCCGTATAATGCTTGGAGGATTAACTCCAGAAGAAGACTCTATAATAGATAGGGCAATAACAGAAACTTATGCCCTAAAAGATATAAGTGCTGATAGTGACTTTGCAACAATAGAGCCTCCGCTTCTTTCTGATTTTGAAATGGTACTAGGTGGTATGGAGGGTAGCGAATCAATCATAACCAGGCTTTCAAAATACACAAAAGGTTCTTGGGCGAGCTTTATCAACCAGCCAACCAATGTCGACATCAATAAAAAATTTGTGGTTTTCTCAGTGCGAGACATGGAAGACGATTTAAAACCTGCTGCTATGTACATAGTGACCCACTTTATTTGGAATGCGGTTAGAAAAGACCTTAGGAAAAGACTCTTGGTGGTAGACGAGGCCTGGTGGATGATGAAAAGTGATGATACTGCATCTTTCTTATACTCTATTGCTAAACGAGGTAGAAAATATTTTCTAGGTCTTTGTACTATCACTCAAGATGTGGGGGATTTCATGAAAAGCCCTTATGGTGTACCAATTATTACGAACTCTTCTATACAGCTATTACTAAAACAGTCTCCAAGTACTATGGATGTACTTCAAAAAACATTTAACTTAACTGACGAAGAAAAATATCTACTCTTAGAATCTGGTGTTGGTGAAGGAATTTTCTTTGCTGGATTAAAACATGTAGCTATTAAAATCATAGCTTCTTATACAGAAGATCAAATAATAACTTCTGACCCTTCGCAAGTGCTTTCTATAAAAAGAGCTAAGCAAGAATTCCAAGAACAGCACGGTCAACTTTAAACGAGCAAAGTCAGTGTATAATATAAATACATGATAAGAACCTTATTATTGTCTATAATTTTTACGATTTTAGTAACAACAGCTTCTTGGGCACAAATTCTGCCTCAGGACATTAACATATCTATTGCTCCTTCTGAACCAAAACCAGGTGAGCAAGTAAGAGCCACTGTTCAGAGTTTTAGTATGGATCTTTCTTTTGCAACCATTACCTGGAAATACAACAACAAAGTTATAGATGTTGGCACAGGAAAAACAACGGTATCATTCACTGCGCCAAGCTCAAGTAGTACAAGCGTCATTTCAGTTAGCGCTTCTGGGAATGAAGGCTTTGCTGAATCTAGCTTAATAATTCGATCTGCTAGTGTGGATATGGTCTGGGAGGCTAGTGACTCTTATACACCACCATTTTATAAAGGTAAGGCACTTCCTTCTGTTGGGGCCAGAATAAAAGTAGCAGCAATACCAAGTATAACTGCACCAAAAACGCTCTCTTATAAATGGCAATACAACGGAGATGCTGTACTAAACCAATCAGGAACAAATAAAAACAGTATTTCTATAAAGACAGATGTTTTGAGCTCTAACGAAAACTTCTCTGTTGCTATTAGTAACGGTGGTTTCTCTGGTAGTGGAAGTACAAGTATTTCTCTAAGAGATCCAAACATTGTCATGTATCAAAAAAGTAATGGTTTCATAGACTATACAAATGGATCTTTAAAAGATGTTTATGTTAATCTTCCTGGTGTTACACTCCGGGCAGAGCCATTTAATTTCAGCTTTTCAAATTCATTAGAAAATAGTTTATCTATAGGATTTAAGCTCGGAGAGCAGTCTTTTATCGGGACAAGCTCAATACAAGAACTCTCTATAACCAGACCAGAAGAAGGTGGAGAAAGTTCTATAAATACGACAATTACCTCTATAAAAGAGCGGTTACAACAACTGTCTAAAACTTTCATACTTCATTTCTAACATAGTACAATATAAACATAATGAAAAAAGTCTTATTTTTATTAGTATTAGTTTCTATATTTTTTTCTATAAATCTTATAAAAGCGGGCGCTGAGGGGGAAATATCT
>JADZEV010000037.1 GCA_020850295.1 Candidatus Nomurabacteria bacterium | reverse complement strand
TGTGCGCTTAGCAGGATTCGAACCTGCGACCGTCTCCTTAAAAGGGAGCTGCTCTACCAGCTGAGCTATAAGCGCATTTTTATTGCAAAAATGCAAAAAAACTATAACATGCTTACCGTATGCAGGCAATCCTTATTCTACACGACATAAGAAGTGCTCAAAATGTAGGTTCGCTTTTTCGAACTGCTGATGCCGTGGGTATTTCAAAAATATATCTAAGTTATATAACACCAAGCCCTATTGATCGCTTTGGTAGAAAGAGAAATGATATAGCGAAGACGGCTCTAGGTGCGCAAGAAAATGTCCCATGGGAAAGCTATAGTGATATTTTATCCATAATTAAAAAATATAAAGAACAAGGATATTTTGTTGTTGCTATAGAGCAGTCGAAAGGCTCAACAGACTATAAGAAAATAAAATCAACAGAAAAGATGGTTTTTATTTTAGGAAACGAAGTCGAAGGCCTACCGAAAAATGTTTTAGATGCAGTAGACGCTGTGGCTGAGATCCCTATGGCAGGAGAGAAAGAGTCCTTAAATGTTTCTGTGGCTGGAGGGATAGCTCTTTTTAGAATTTTAGATAAATAGTTATCTATTTTTTAATTCCTCGATAGTGTATGGTCTGCCTCCTTCAATAGGGGCTGGTTGCTCCAAAAGCTGTCTGTTTCTGTTTTCGTATCGACTAGGTCCACCAGTAACAAGCCATAGCACCCAAAGTCCGATAAAAGCAAATATAAACCATTTTAGTTCTCCCATAAATATAGTTTACCACCTATAAATTATTTTTGATGAACATTACAAAAGTGTGCACTTCTAGCGCCAACCAGAACTCTCTCTATTTTTCCTTTGCAACCTCTTTTTTTACAAGATTTTCCAGTAAGTCTATAAGCATTGTGATCATTTTGAAATTTACCTCTTTTGCCATCTATATCTCGATAGTCACTCATGGAGTCGCCACCAAAGTCTATGCCTTTCTGCAAGACATTTTTCATAGAGTTAAACATAAAAACAAATTCTTTTTGGGAAATATCTTTGACCTTGCGAAGAGGGTGAACACCAGACTCCCAAAGAAGTTCGTCTCCATAAATATTTCCTATACCAGAGACCACCTTTGGATCCAAAAGAGCTTGTTTAATATAAGTATTTGGCTTCTTGAGTAATCTTTGTTTAAATTCAGCCAAGGAGAAGTTTTTGTTTAACGGTTCTGGTCCATGGTGTTTTAAATGAATAGAATCAAGAAGTTCATTTGTTTTTATAAGAGTAACTTTGGCAAATTTGCGAACATCAGACAAAACTAAGTGTTTCTCGTTAGACAGGGAAAATACTACATGAATAAACCTGTTATAGGGATCTCTTAGTGCAATATTTTTCTCTGCAACATGTGGTGTCCATCCGCCAGCTGGCGGATTCTTCTTTTTATCAAAGTCATATTTTCCATACATCATATGTCCGGTCATTTTCATAT
Source organism: Candidatus Nomurabacteria bacterium (assembly GCA_020850295.1). GTDB lineage: Bacteria > Patescibacteriota > Minisyncoccia > Phycocordibacterales > UBA9973 > UBA4124. The sequence goes on along the minus strand of JADZEV010000037.1, from coordinate 2,774 downwards.
GTACTAGTATTGTGTACCCATTTGAAAGATGAATAAGTATATTTTTGGCTCGTCTTTCTGCTTTAAGTATTTTTGCGCCACTAACAAGTTTTTGAAATTTTTTATAAAAAGAAAGGTCTTTTAGAGTGCCAACGAATTGCTTGATAGGTGAGGAGACAGCCAAATCAGTCCACACTGATTTTATAATTTGTCCTTTGGCACGACGATTTATACCATCGACCGTTGTTTGTACTTCTGGGAGCTCGGGCATTTATTTCTGGATTAGCTTCAAGGCTTCTGTGATTTGTTTTTGAATTGGAAGACCAGCATCTATATCTCCAACAATAGGCCTTATTTGGAAATCTTTATAACCAAGAGATAGTAGTGCTTCTACTAAATCAGAACTCGCTTTATTTTCTGAAACTGCAAAACCTTCTACCTTGTCTTTGAGGTCTATCACAACCTTCTCTGCTGTTTTCTTTCCTATGCCTGGTACAAGAGCGATAGCTTTTGAATCTCCAATTTTTATAATGTTTACCAAGTCCGGGAGAGTATATAGGGTTAGCATCTGAAGTGCGGTTCTAGGTCCAACACCGCTGACACCAATAAGTATTTTAAAAAGCCTTTTTTCTTCTTGGCTTTGGAAACCGTATAACTCATGAGCATCATCTTTTATAACAAGTTGAGTATAGAGAGTAACTTTTTCGCCATTTGTAAATTTGTAGGGCGGGGTAAAGATGCAATAGCCTATACCAGAGACATCTAAGATAAGCTCTTTTTCATTCTGTTCTAGCACTTCTCCTGTGACTATAGCTATCATGCACTTATCATAGCAAATAAGGGTACTTTGGGGTATGGACTATTGCCATTTTGGGGCTTTGTTGCTATAGTCCTTCTCACATATGCCAATCACCAGAAATGCTAAAAAAGCCCTAAGATCTTCTCTAAAAAAGAAGGCGGTAAACGACCGTGTTAAAAAGGCTTTTAAAGAAGAAATTAAAAATACTCAAAAACTAGCTACAAACAAGAAATGGAAAGATGCCAAGGCTTCTCTCTCGGCAGGTTACAGTGCTATTGATAAAGCTGTTAAAAAAGGAGCTATCAAGAAAAACACCGCAGCTCGAAAAAAAGCTTTGCTTTCTAAAATAGCGAAAGAGAAGTAAAACAAAAAACACCTTCGGGTGTTTTTTGTTATAATGCATTTATGTTATACGAATTTTATGGAGAAGAATGTCCTCACTGCCAAAAGATGCTTAAGCTGACTGAAAAGCTAATGAAAGAATTTCCTGATGTAAAAATAATTCGTAAAGAGGTTTGGCACAACAAAGAAAATATGGATTTGGTAAAAGAGTTTGACGGAGACGATAGTTGTGGAGGGTTACCTTTTTATTACGATACTGAAACCAAAAAATGGCTTTGCGGAGAAGTAAAATACAAAGAGCTTGTTGAGTGGGCAGGGAAATAGACTTTAGTGTCCTCTCGGTAGGAATCGAACCTACATCGTAACTTCCGCAAAGTTATGTCCTATCCATTGAACGACGAGAGGGGGTTTAAAATCCGAGACGGTCGAAGAGCGCAATGCTTCTTGATTCTCGGAGCTCTTCTTCTTTTGCATTTGGCGCAAGCGCTTCACGAACTTGGCTACTAGATACTCCTACCAAAGGGATAGAAAGGGTAGGGATAAAAGAATTTTTGACGAGCAGTAATAGCTTAGCCTCTTTGCCGGTTTCGTCAAGCCAAAAAGAGGTAATATTTTTGTACTCTATAAGAGATTCATTTATAGCGACTCCTTTATCTGTGATACTGATAGAGAGCTCTTTTGGATGCTTTAAGGCATAGATAATAGTCACAGCTCCAGCGATAATCAAAAATATCCCAAAGAAAATATTGTTATAAAAAAAAGAAACCACAGAAGCTAAAACAGAAACAAGTCCTACAGTCCAAATCCAGTCTGGGTGTCGATCCTTTTTTTCAAATTCGAGAGTGGTCCAAGAAATTGGTTGCATATAGATAAATTGTACCATTAAAAAATACGCTTGCCATATGGCAAGCGTATTTTTATTTTATTACTCAGACTTTTTATCCAGCTTGTCTAATCCCAAAGATTTGACTCCAAAATAAACAACAGCAGCAACTATCACAAAATCAACAACTGTTGATATAAATGCACCGTAGTTCAGTGATATATCGCCAAGTTTTGCTACTTTGTCAGCCAAAGCTACTTTACCAAGAAGAGCTCCTACTAGTGGATTGATGATGTTATCTACCAGAGAGGTAACTGTTTTAGACACTGCTCCTCCTAGTATAAATCCGACAGCAAGGCCAACTACTCCTTGATTTCTAATAAAGTCCATAAAACCTTTGAGTTTATTATTCATATTATTTATATATAACTAACTAAATTAATAAAAAAGCTAAAGCTCCAGCCAGTATAGCCATATTTTTTTGAAACTGGATTTTCTGATTCATTTTTGCCATAGGATCAGACTCTTTCCAGTATGCATGCATTTTAAGGCTTACTGGTATCAAGAAAAGTATTATAGCCAAAACAGCTACCGGCACTAGTACCCAGAGCAAAATACCAAGTCCTCCTATCAAAAGCAAAGCCCCGCTTCCTAAAACTGCCCATTTTGGATGGGCAACATTCATAGAAGACGCGTAAGAAGCCATAGATTTATGGTTCTTAAAATGATTATAGGCATTAGTTAGTAAGTAAAGACCAAAGATTAATCTTGCAATAAAAAATATGTATATCATAAGACAATTATAGCACTATAAAGGTTTTTAATTTGCGG
>JADZEV010000036.1 GCA_020850295.1 Candidatus Nomurabacteria bacterium | reverse complement strand
TTCAACGCAAAAGGTCTTTAATAAACTAATTTGTAAATATACAAATATATTGCCTCTATAGCTCAGTTGGTAGAGCAGCTCCCTCTTAAGGAGACGGTCGTAGGTTCAAATCCTACTGGAGGCACAAATTGGGAAAACACAAAATATTTTTTATTGACATTAATTTATTTAAATTATATTGTTTCTAAAACTAATAAATATGAGTAAATATGTTTTTTACACAAAAGGGATAGATGGCAATAAGAAGTTATTCCAAGAAGTGGATTTGGGAAATACAAATTATAAAAAACCATTTCATAAAGCAGTTAATCTTCTTAAGGCAAAAAGTAGAGATATTTCAGATTTTCTACACATTAAAGGCAAACATCTTTACTTCTGGAACGAAAGAATCATTTGGGATATATTTTAATTATTGATAAGTTTGGGTAACCCCCAGACTTTTTTATTTTGGTGCCCGGAGCGAGACTCGAACTCGCACGCCTATAACGGCTGAGGATTTTAAGTCCTCTATGTCTACCATTCCATCACCCGGGCATTTATTTTTTCAAGCGTCCTGAGACCTGGGCGAGAATCGAACTCGCGTATAGAGATTTTGCAGATCTCTGCCTTACCACTTGGCCACCAGGTCTTTTCCGTCATCCGCCAGCTGGCGGACGGATTATTCTCCTTCGTAAAGAAGAGCGTCTATATTTTGGCGGGCTTTCTCTCCTTTGTCAATTTCTACATCAACAAAAGGAATATTTATCATATTAACACCTTTTTTGATAACTGTGCGTAAATCATTTCTTTTTCTTTTTAAGAAATTTATAGCCGATTCTTCACCACTTTCTGGTAATACTGAAATAAATATAGTAGCACTACGACCTCTTTCTTCTAACTCAACCCTTGTAACAGAGATGAGAGAGGTTTTATTGCTTTCTCTTTCAATAAACTTAGCTACTATTTGAGCAATTTGAATTTCTAATTTTTCTTGTTTAGCTTTATCCATAATTATTTAGTAACCATAATGAAGGCTTCGAGTACATCTCCAACAGCAATATCCTTTTTGCACTCTATCATAAGTCCGCATTCTCCTAGAGATGCTTCTTTTTGTTTTTGTCTTGCTTGTTGAAGTTCAACTATCTTTCCTTCTGCTAAGTTAAAATCGCGTCTAATAATAGAAACTTTTGCGCCATTGGCAATAGTGCCACTTTCTACTTTGGCGCCAAGAACTTGGCGCTCTTTTGTTTGAGAGAAAGTTTTTAGCACTTTTGCTGTTCCTATGACTTCACGAGTCTCTACTCTAGGTCGTCTTTTCTCAAGTTCTTCTTCGAGCCACTCTGTAAGTTTGTAAATAATATCAAATGTTTGAATGTTAGCCTCTACTTTTTCATTTATATCTTTTGCTGATTTGTCGAGATTAGAATTAAAACCAAGAATGATGGTGTTCTTATCAGATTGTGCAAGTTTTATATCCGCTTCTCCTATGGAACCAATACCTTTACCTATGATTTTGATATGTAGACCTTCAACAGAGATTTTGTTTATTTCTTTTTCTATTGCTTCGAGAGTTCCTTGAACATCTGTCTTAATAATAAGTGGAACCACCTTACATCCTTCAGCTACAGAAACAGCATCTTTGCCATTTGTTTTCTTCAAATCAAATTCAGCTATATGTTTTTCTGCTTCTTTCTTTTTATCAAATACAAAGATGTCAGAACCAACTTCAGGTAGTTTATCAAAACCAACAAGTTGTACAGATGTTCCGGCCGGTACGCTCTCTATTGATTTTCCTAAGAAGTTTTCCATTATTCTTGTTGTGGTGAAAGAATCGCCGGCAACAACGAATTGACTTCTTTTTAGAGTTCCGTTTTTTATTATCAAAGTGGCAGCTATACCTCGCTTTGGTTCTAGATGACTTTCTATAACTACACCTTCAGCTTTTGAGTTAGGATCAAAAGAAAGCTCTGCTAAGTCTGCTACTAATATTATTGTTTCAAGCAAATCACTAACTCCTGTTCCTTTTTTAGCTGAAATAGCTGACCAAGGTATATCACCACCGAACCCTTCAACTAGTATTTCATTTTCTGCCAAAGAGAGTTTTGTTTTTTCTATATTTGCTTCGGGTAAGTCTATTTTGTTTATAGCAACAATAAATGGTATTTTTGCATTTCTAATAGTTTTTAAAGCTTCTAGTGTTTGAGCTTTAACTCCATCTTCAGCAGAAACAACTAAAATAGCAATATCAGCAGCGCTTGCTCCTCGCTCTCTCATACCAGTAAATGCGGCGTGACCCGGAGTGTCTAGGAAGGTTATTATTCTTTCTTCTTTTTGGTAAGGAATTGAGATTTCATAAGCGCTTAAATGTTGAGTTATACCACCGGCTTCTTCGGAGACAACATTTGTTTTACGAATATAATCTAGTAGTGTACTTTTTCCATGGTCAATATGGCCCATGATAGCTACTACTGGAGGTCTTTGTATTAGTTTTTGTGTTTTCATATATGGAGACTCTTTTTTGATGTTTCTAATGCGTCTTCCTCTTCTGGAGTAAGGGTTGGAAGTGGGTTGCCTCGACTCACTGGTTTGGCATAAACTCCAACATGATTTCTATTTGTGATAACAGAGAGAATAAATCCGTCTCCACTTTCATCTATAAGAGCTGAAGCAAAACTTTGATTTCCGCCGTTATCTTCATAAGCGTCGTATCTAACAAGAGAGTAACCTCTGATACTTTTTTTGATACGAGAGTCTATGATTTCAAGAGCTTCTTTGTGAGCGTTTAGTGTTTGGTCAACTTCAAAATTTTTCTTAGTTAACCATTCTATTGATGACTCAAGCGAAGCGCCATCTTTACCAGAAGTAAAAGAACGAAGTTTTCTATGGAGTATTAAAGATGCGATTGTCAGTATAATAATAAAGAGCGACATAGTCGCTAAGGTAATTAGGAGCCACAGTGGTATACTTTCTACCATAGTAGCGTATTATACTGATTTTCCTATGTTTTTCAAGCCTTTTTTGAATATCAATAAACACAAGAGAATATATCTTGACTATGCTTCAAGCACACCAGTTGACCAAAAGATGGTTTCTAATTTTCCGCGTCTTGATAAGAAAATCATGCTGGCTAATCCTAGTGCCCTGCACAAAGAAGCTGTTGCTTTGAAAAAAGTTCTATCTGAAAGTAGAGTATTAGTGGCCAAAACTTTAGGGGCACAAAGTGATGAAATAATTTTTACAAGTAATGCATCAGAGAGTGACAACTTGGCAATACTTGGTTTTATTAAAAATAAAATATCTTCAGGTGTTTCTGCAAACCAAATAGCAGTTTATATTAGTCCTTTTGAGCATTCAGCAATAGAGTCTTTGGTAAATAATCTTGATAAAGGCATACGAGTTTGTAAACTCGTACAAGAGAACGGATATGTTTTGCCAAATAGTATAAATATCCCAGAAGAAATAAAAACTGTTTTAATATCTGTAATGTTTGTTCAAAATGAAATAGGTACAGTGCAAAATATAAAAGAAATAGCAAAGAGAGTAAGAAAGCTCAAAAAAGAGTACCCTGATAAAAATATAGTTTTTCACACTGATGCAACTCAAGCACCACTTTTTTATGACCTAAATGTTTTAAGGCTCGTGGTAGATATGATGACACTTGGCGCAACAAAACTCTATACAAACAAAGGTGTCGGTATGCTTTATAAAAAAAGAGGAATAAATCTCTCGCCAATATTTTATGGGGGAGGACAAGAGATGGGGCTACGACCCGGAACAGAGCCAGTAGAACTCATACGCAACTTTACTCATGCACTTTCGTACGCACAAAAAAACAAAGAAAAAGAATTTCAAAAAATAAAATCTCTGCAAGAGTATTTTGAAAATAAAATAAAAGAAAAGTTAAAACAAATAAATATTACTGGGGCAGGAGAAAGATCTCCACACATAACACACTTAGTAATACCAAATATAGATAGCGAACTTTTGGTAATAGAACTCGACGCAAATGGGATAGCGCTATCTTCTAAAAGTGCTTGTAAAAATGATGAGTCGCAAGATTCAGGAATCCTAAATCTTTTATACCCAAACCAAAACCTTGGAGCTATTCGTGTTTCTTATGGAAGAAAGACAACAAAAGGGGAACTAAATAAAACAATAAAAGCTTTAGATAAAGTTTTGAAAAAATATAATATCAGTTAAATAAAAAAATCCTCATCAATAAAGATGAGGATCTCGTGTAATTAATTTTTACTTTATTTTTCACGAAGAATAATCATTCTTTGTTCTGCTAAGGACAGCAATAAATGAAGTTCTTCTTGTAAGAAACCGGCAGCAGGGCAGTTTGATATCTGATGTAAAAGCCAATCAGAAAGATTGTTTAGTGTTTGTAAACAATTTTGGATGTCCCTTGTGTTACCTGTTTGATCTTTCATTAAATCAAACCTTGAACTTATATGATCCATCTCAGTAAAACTTTTTTCGACCTTTGCTCTTATTTCAGGTGTACAGAACTTTGAAATAGTAATTATTGAAGCAATTTTCCCTGATACTCGTGCCTGATCATACAGGTCTTTGTCTAAGGTTGTTACTATGTACATTTTTTAATATTTAGTTGTTTAGAATAGTTTGAAACTATTATACCAGTATATATTGACAAGTCAAGTATAATATGCTATGATAAACATATAAGTTCTTTAAAAGGTTTTAGTGGTTTCCAAAGGTCCCAGATATAGGATTTCTGGTAACTACTAAAACTCAAATTATGAAATATAGAAAATTAACCCTCGATTCATCTACTGTCGGACTGATCAACGATCGTCTAAACAGGATTACATCAAGCGGGATCTTTAAAGTTGAACATACCCAGGGAGATCAAAACCCTACAAAGAAAAACATTGATTTTGGAAAACACCCTTCTTTTCAACGCAACAGAACTGTACAGGTTCGTGGAAAGGATTTTCCTTGGGGAGGCCCTGGACTTTTCATTTATGGTGACGGTATTGGTTGGTACGGAGGGACACCATTCGATTTTGGAGATATATTTTATCTTGGTAACAATGTTATTTTTGTGAAGTCGGGGAAACCTGATGCAATATCGAAAAAGATAAGACTTATTAAAATAACATTACTCTCCAGATCGGATGCGCCTCATGCCATGAGTGCTTACAGAGAAGCCATTCGTTCAAAAATTAAAATGAATTGTTACTACTGTGGCTGGGATCGTTTACACATCTCGGATTCGGAGGTCAATGAGCACATCGCTTTTCTTGATAAGAACAAAGGAAAGGGTGTAGAAAATCCTCGTTATCCAACTAAAGATGGCCTTGGTACCTTCGATGATAACGAGGATTCTGACTTTGACGATGAAGGAGATGATATTGATAAATATCTGAATGCTCATGTGTTCGATGAATAGATTTCTTTATAAAGCCAAACCGAAAGGGGAGGCTTTTTTATTTTTCTTAAACTAGAAAAAAAGTCTGTTTTGTTGTATAGTAGGCGTATACTGAAATTTCTGAGCTCCCTAATCGTCTTTATTTCTGAAAGTCTTTAATTTATGAACTTTTAATTTTTACTCACTATATGAATCCTCCACTAAACCAATTTACAACTAAAGCCAAAGAGGTCATCAAGCGAGCACATGAACTAGCGATAGAGCGGGGTCAAAATAATGTTAGTACAATACATCTTTTGGCAGCTCTTTTGGTTCAAGAAGAATCAAATGTAATAACACTCTTAGATCGAATGGATATCGATAGTATTCATTTGACTGATTCTGTTCTTGAGGCGATAGAAGGTGTAGATAATCAAAGCACCGTTGCTCCGTCATACCAAATGTTCTTGACTGCTGATTTGGCTCAAACTATCGAACAGTCTCTCAAAGTTGCTGCTGAGATAAAAGATAGTTTTGTTTCTACAGAGCATCTTTTTGTTGCATTACTAGACATCAATAATGATGCTTCTGAGATACTTTCAAAATTTAAAATAAACAGAGCTTCTTTGATAGAGGCTATTTCAGAGTTTCGAAATAATAGAGGCCCAGATACAAACGCTAATAAAAAGTTTCGACTTATTACAAAATTTACCAGAAATCTCACAAAGCTTGCCAAAGAAGATAAGCTAGATCCTGTTATTGGCCGGGATGTTGAAATAATGAGAGTAATGCAAATACTTTCTCGTCGAACAAAAAATAATCCAGTACTTTTAGGTGAGCCAGGAACAGGAAAAACAGCTGTGGTAGAAGGTCTTGCTATGAGGATAGCAAAAGGCGATGTTTCTGAAAGTCTAAAGGATAAAGAACTGGTTTCGCTTGATTTAGGAAGCTTACTAGCGGGTACAAAATATCGTGGAGAATTTGAAGAGAGACTAAAAGGGATACTTAAAGAAGTAGAAAAAGCAGATGGTAAAATAATACTTTTTATAGATGAAATCCATACCATAGTCGGAGCGGGAAGTGCTGAAGGGTCTATGGACATGTCCAACATGCTAAAGCCAGCTCTCTCTAGAGGAGAGGTTAGAGCAATAGGAGCCACAACATTAAAGGAGTATCAAAAATACATTGAAAAAGATCCGGCTTTGGCTAGAAGATTTCAACCTGTTTCTATAGACGAGCCTTCTGTTTCTGATACGGTTGCTATCTTGCGGGGTCTTAAAGAAAAATATGAGATATATCACAGTGTTCATATTACTGACGACGCTATTGTTGCTGCAGTTGAACTCTCTAGTCGCTATATAACAAATAGACAGCTTCCAGACAAAGCAGTAGATTTGCTTGATGAGGCTTGCTCAGCTCTTCGCATGGAGCTTGAAAATAAACCTGCTTCTCTTGAAGAGGCTCATAGAAAAATAATGCGATTAGAAATAGAACTTGAAGCTCTTCGAAAAGACATTGATAAAGACTTTGAAAAAAGAAATGGTCTTAAAACTACAAAGGCCCGTATGAAAGACATTGAAGAAGAAATAGCTAATATCAAAGAAAAGACCAAAGAACTTGAGATGAAATGGAAAACCGAAAAAGAACTTCTTCAAGATATTTCCAAAATTAGAAAAGATTTAGAAACACTTCGTCTAGAAGCAGAAGGAGCAGAACAAAGGTCAGATTTAGGCAGAGCTGCTGAAATAAGATACGGGCATTTGCCATTACTTCAAAAAGATCTAGACAGCAAAATGTCTAAACTTAAAAAGCTTCAAAAAATAAGAAGAGTTTTGAAAGAAGAAATTACCGAAGAAGATATAGCATCTGTTGTTGCTCGCTGGACAGGTGTGCCAGTTAATAAAATGCTTGAAGAAGAAAGAACAAAACTTTCTAATATGGAAGAAGAACTTAAGAAAAGGGTAGTAGGGCAAGACTTGGCAATAGAGAGAGTCGCGCATGTTCTTCGAAGAGCTCGAGCTGGTATTAGTGACCCAAATCGTCCAATAGGATCATTTATTTTCCTTGGTCCTACTGGTGTAGGTAAAACTGAACTAACAAAAGCATTAGCAAACTTCATGTTTAACGATGACAAAGCTCTTGTTCGGGTAGACATGAGTGAGTATATGGAGCGACATGCAACTTCTAAACTTATTGGTTCACCGCCTGGTTATGTAGGTCACGATGAAGCGGGGCAGTTGACAGAAGCGGTAAGACATAGACCTTATAGCGTGGTTTTGTTCGATGAAATAGAAAAAGCTCACCCAGAAGTTTTTAATATCTTACTCCAAGTATTAGATGATGGAGTTTTGACAGACGGAAAGGGGAGAAAAGTAAACTTTAAAAATACTATTATCATCATGACTAGTAATATCGGAAGCCAATTTATCCAAAAGATGGAATCTATTGGTTTTCATAACAATGATGAAAAACAAGAATATTCTCAAATGAAAGAGAAGGTAGAAGGATCTCTGAAAGATCATTTCAAACCAGAATTTCTTAATCGTATTGACGAAATTGTAGTATTTGATATCCTCAGTCCTGAGGCGATAAAGCAAATAGTTTCAATTCGCATTGAAAATATTTTGTCTCGACTCCAAGAAAAAGGAATTAGTGTTTCTGTGGAAGACGCAGTCCTTTCATATCTGGCTTCTGTCGGATATAATCCTCAGTACGGGGCTCGACCCCTCAATCGTTTGATTCAGACAAAGATTCTGAATCCGATTGCTGAGCGCATCATAAAGCAGACAATAGTCTCTGGAGACGCTGTGACTGTTTCTTTGATTAATGACGATATTGTTATTAATAACACAAAAAAGAAGCGGATTAGTTCTTCTATAAAAAATCGGAAAAAAGAAGTTTCAACTTCTAAATAATAAAACTGATTTTTTAAATCGTCTCCTTCAATGGAGACGCATGCGTCGGTGGTAGAGTGGTCAATTACATCAGACTGTAAATCTGACGCCTTCGGGCTACGGGGGTTCAAATCCCTCCCGGCGCACAAAAACAAAAACCCCAGAATTTCTGGGGTTTTTGTTTTATGTTAATGCTATAATTTATTCATAATGAAACGCATAGGTGTTATTCGAGGAGGTATAAGTGGTGAATATGATATATCTCTTAAAACAGGAGCTGAAGTCTCTAGAGCTCTTCATGAGGCTGGGTTTGAAGCTATAGATATGTTGCTCGACAAAGAAGGCACGCTCCATATAAAAGGTGTACCAGCGGATTTAGAAAAAGCACAGTCATCGGTAGATTATGTTTGGAATGCACTTCATGGAGAGTTTGGTGAAGATGGCAAGCTACAAAATCTACTTGATCAGTACGGTATAAATTATAGTGGTTCAGGATCTGTGGCTTCAGCACAAGCTTTTAATAAAAAAGTTGCCAAAGAGCACGCAAGGTCTCTTGGTATAAAGACACCAATGTCTATGCTAATAATTCCTGAAGAAAATCAATCAGTTTCAGAAACTGCTGCTCGTATTTATAAAACTATGGCTCCTCCTTGGATAGTAAAACCATTAACTGGAGGATCATCCATCAATACTTTTTTTGCTTTTACTCCTCTTGAGCTTGCAAATATTGTAGAAGAAACACTTTCACACAACCAATCATTTTTGGTAGAGCAATATATAGAAGGAAATGAAGTGGTAGCTGGGGTCATCGACGAATTTCGAAACAAAAAAGACTATTGCTTGCCCGTTGTTAATGTAAATTCTCCATCAAGAGGAATTTTGAACTATAAAGATAGACTTGAAGATTATACAAATGATCAAGCTAAATTAAGACCAGATGAAAGAGAAAAGATAGGAGAGTTGGCAGTTAAGTTGCATAAAAGTTTAGGAGCTAAGGATTATTCACAAAGTGAATTTATAGTAGATAGATTTGGCAAGATTTGGTTTTTAGAAACTGATACTCATCCAGCACTACATGATGGAACTCCTTTTTACAAAGCACTGCAAGTAGTCGGTGCAACTCTGACAGAGTTTGTTAAAAGTATATTAGATAATAGGTTATAATATATTTATGGAACCAATAGCGACACCTCAAACAAAGATTTTTTTCACAGTTTTTTTATTTCTAGTGTTACTTTCTCTCGGATTTACATATTATAAATATATAGTACAAAAAGATTTTGTTATTACTACTGAAGAAGTTTAATTTTTTTATTTTAATTAATTATGGGAAAAGAAATTATAGGAGTAGTTGCCGGAGGTGTGTCGCTTATTGCGTATGGAATATACATATATACTATATGGTGGGGTAAAACTAAACCCTCTCGTTCTTCGTGGTGGATACTCTCTATTGTTTGGACTATAGTTTTGTTTAGTTCGTTTTCTTTATCTATAGGAGAAACAGAACAAGCAAAATGGGCTGCTGTCACTAGCCGGTGGTTATCTATATCATATATAATTGGGTCTCTAGGGGTAGCTGTTTCTAGTATTTGGCGAGGAGCAAGTCAAAGATGGAAAAGGTTTGATTATTTTTGTGCATCAAGTGCAGGTTTTGCATTATTCCTTTATTTTTTTACGAATAACCCCTTAGCCAGTTTGATATTTGGTATACTAGCAGATTTTTTTGGATTATTACCTACAATTAAAAATGCTCAGAAACATCCAGAACAAGAAAATCTTCTTTCTTGGGTTATAACAGTGATATCTTGCATACTAGCTCTCTTTGCAGTATCAAAGTGGTCTTTCTCTGTTGAATATATGTCAGATTGGTCTATCCCAGTTTATCTGACCGTTGTCGATCTTCTGATCGTTATATTTATTTTAAGGGGGATTATATATTCCAAGAGATATAACTAATTTAGCTCTTCTTCTATTAAGTTCATTCGAGAGAAGTAAGTATTATCAAATTTATTGTAATCGCAAAGCAACTCTTCGCCTTCTTGTATATCTCGACTAGCAATATCTTGTCTCGGTGTTGATTCTATGTTTGTATTTTTTGAATGATTAATATATCTTTGGTTGTCAGCACATAAAACTAACTTATTTATATCTTTATCTAAATAAGCATAGTAAAGAATATAATTCTTCTGTATTTCTGGTAGTAAATCTACTTCTTCTTGGGTAAAGGATATATCAAATTTTGGATCATAGCTCCAAGTAACTGTTCCTTTCGGTATAAATTCTCCTGCAAATAATCCTGTACCGTGAACTCCGCTTCTGCCAGTAAAATTTTTTATTTTTAACATGTTTTCTTTGTTACTTATTAAATTTGATATACTGTGTATATATAAAATAATTTACCATATTAAAAACAAACCAACAACACAATGAATACAATATTATGTAATTTTGAAGGACCTAAATGGTTAATTATTTCTAATAATGTTCCACCGCTTGTTTATTATTCATATGGTATCGCACTTTTCTCAGCTTTAGTTTTTGGTCTGTTGGTTTTTTTCCGTGATCGTAAAAAACTAGCTAATCAAACACTTCTTTTTATGCTCTTGTCTTTTTCGGTTTGGATTGTAGCCAGTACTTTTTTTTGGGCTACTAATAGGAGTGATGTAATAATGTTTACATGGTCTGTGACTCTTCTTTTTGAGCCAATGGTTTATGCTGGGGCTTTGTATCTAATGAAGGTCCTTATTAGTAAAAAAGATCCTGGAATTGGTAATAAGTTAGTAATTTTTGCGCTATTTCTTCCAATATTAATATTACTACCAACAGTTTATGGTTTAAGTAGTTTTGACTTGACATCTTGTCTAGCTTTAGAAGGGCCTATCGCTCTGTACTATACATATGCAATTGAAATAATTTTTACTCTTTGGATAGTAATTTATTCTTTTAGTCAGTATACAAAAACAAAAGACCGTAGATTAAAAAATGAAATAATATTTATGTTAACAGGAATTCTTCTTTTGTTAGTAGCTTTTGCATCCGGAAATATTATAGGCTCCCTAACAGAGGATTGGAATACTGCTCAAGTAGGGCTTTTTGGAATGCCTATATTTATTGGTTTTTTATCTTATAGTATTGTTAAATTTAAAACATTTAATATAAAACTTTTGGCCACACAAGCATTAGTCACTGCCCTGATTATTTTGATAGGGTCTCAATTCTTTTTTGTAAAAGTATTTCTTAACCAGGTCTTAACCTTCGTAGCCTTTGTCGCAATAATAGTTTTTGGCAATTTGCTTATAAAAAGTGTTAAGCGAGAGGTTAGGCAAAGGGAGAAATTAGAAATTATAACAAAACAACTTGAAGCAGCTAACGAAAAACTTAAAAGTCTTGATAAGCTTAAAACAGAGTTTCTTTCTCTTGCTTCACATCAACTCCGTAGCCCTTTGACTGCTATAAAAGGTTACGCTTCCATGCTATCTGAAGGGGACTTTGGTGCTTTAGAAGATAAACAAGCAGAGGCAGTAAAGAGGATTTACGCCTCAGCACAAGGCCTGGTAAATGTTGTTGAAGACTTACTTAATGTTTCTAAGATAGAACAAGGCGGTATGAAATATGAGTTTATACCAACAGATCTAAATATGTTGGTAAATCAGTTAGTTGGTGAGATGAAAATACCAGTTGAGAATAAACATCTTGAATTTAATGCAGATGTACCAGAAGATGATAGATTTATGATTAGTGCTGATCCTGTAAAACTAAAACAAGTTTTCTTAAATCTCGTAGATAACAGCATTAAGTATACAGAAAAAGGTTTTGTTCATATATCTTTATCTAGAAACAATAAAGACGATACAGTTGTCTTTTCTGTTACAGATTCTGGTGTTGGTATAAGTAGCGAGACAAAAGAAAAATTATTCCAAAAGTTCAGCAGAGGAGAGGGCGGCAAGATGAATACGGGAGGATCAGGGCTAGGTCTTTATTTAGCTAGAGAAATAGCTAGAGCACACAAAGGAGATATTATTATAGATTCTGAGGGGCTAGGTAAGGGTTCTGTATTTAAAGTTATTCTTCCTGCAAAAGGAGTTATTAAAGAATAGGAGAGAGGTTTATACCAAGAGAAGTTTGTTCTACTTTGTATCCAAGTTTTTCTAATTCTTCACGAATCTTATCAGAAGTACCGTAATCTTTCTGTTCTCTTGCTAGAGACATTTTTTCTAAAAGAATTTTTACTTCTTTTGTTATTTTAAATTCTGGAACTTCAGATAATTTTAATCCTAAAACTTTATCAAATTCAAGTAAGGTGATATATTTATCGGCTCTAATTTCATTACTGTGAACCATTTCCCAAACAATGGCTAGTGCTTTTGCTGTATTTAAGTCATCAGATAGAGCTTCTACAAAATCAGTGTTGTATTTTTCTATTATTTTCCCACCAAGTTCTTTTTTTGAGGCAAACATTTGTAGTTTTTTTAGTTGGGTTTGGGCTGAAGAAAGCACATCCCAAGTAAAGTTTATGGGCTTACGGTAACTTGTTTGTAAAGCAAAAACTCTCATAGCTAGAGGGTTTATATTGTGACCTTCTATGTCTGAAATAGTATAAAAGTTGTTTTTGCTTTTACTCATTTTTTCTCCATCAACATTTAAAAACGCATGGTGCACCCAATATTTTACAAATTCGTGACCAGTTGTACAGACACTTTGAGCTATTTCATTTTCATGATGAACAGGTATATGATCTATTCCTCCTGTATGTATGTCTATAGTTTCTCCTAAGTAATGCATACTCATAGCGGAACACTCTATGTGCCAACCAGGGAAACCTTCCCCCCAAGGGCTAGGCCAGTGCATAGTATGATTTGAAAATCTTCCAACTCTTTTAAACCAAAGTACAAAGTCAGCTGGATTTTTCTTATCCTCATCTACTACAACATCTTCTCTAGCACCAAGCTCTTTTTCAGAGAGCGATTGGCCTGACAAAGATCCGTATTGTGGGAAAGTGCTAGTATCAAAATAAATTGCCGAAGCGGTTTCGTAAGCATGACCTTTGGCTAAAAGTTTTTCAACCATGTCTATCATTTGCGATATATGGTCTGTAGCTTTAGCCTCGGCTACATTTGGAGGTAGGACATTAGCAGCGGTCATACTTTCGTGAAAATAATCAGTATACAAAGTAGCAATATCCCAAACACTTTTACCTTCTAGTTTGGCTTTATTTTCAAATTTATCGTCACCCTCATCGCTATCATTTGTTAAGTGTCCAACATCAGTGATGTTCATTACATGTCTCACCTCATATCCAATATAAGAGAGTGTTCTTCGCAAAATATCGTCCCCGATATACTTTCTCATGTGACCTATGTGGGTATAGTCATAAACAGTTGGTCCACAAGCATACATTGTTACAACGCCTTCTTTTTCAGGTTTAAATTCTTCTACTTGTCTTGTCTTAGTATTATAAAGTTTCATTTTAGAGCCATTTGTGTATTCTAAAGAAAATAAACATAACTAAAGATGTTAGAAGCATTGCCCCTATTACAAAGAAGAAATGAATATTTGAGTTGATAAAAACAACATCTTGACTCGTGTTCATACCAAAAATACCAGTAATAAGCATAAGAGGGAATGTAACAAAAGAAATAACAGTAAACTTTTTCATAACAGCATTTTGCTTCATAGACAAAAGAGAATCATTTGTTCTTTGTAGTTCTGATAGCGCGTCACTGTTGCTCTCAAGTATGGAGTTTACTTTATTAAATTCTGAAGTTATTAGGTTTGCGTAGTATCCATATTCAGATCCAAATAGTCTAACACTTGAGGCTTCATAAGAACTTAAAATATCTCTATGGAAACGAAGCGCTTGTTTAAAATCAAGCAGTTTTCTACTAGTGTGAGATATTTTTTTAACAAGCTCTTCTTCTTTTCCGTTGAACATAGAGTCTTCTATTTCTCTAACTATTTTTGTTAACCCTTCCATCTCTATCATAGATGTTTTATAGAGCTCTTTCATCATTTGAACAAATATGTAACCACCATGACTCGAGACTCTTTCTCTGTCTATCATAGAAGCTGTTTCAAAAAGTTTTGAAAACTCATGAACAGGATCTATTTTGTCGTATCTAACCGTTATCAAAAACTCTTTTCCAATAATAAAGTCTATCTCTTGCTCCAAATGATGAGCTTTAGTTCTTGATTCAGGGAAGTGCAAGATCACATAGACTAAATTATCGTATAATTCAACCTTTGATCTAAGGGTGCTTGAGACCAGCTCTTCTCCAACCAATGCAGGAACTGAAAATTCCTCCATTATATGTAAAATCTCTTCTTTTGTAGGGTTTTCCATATCAACCCATATGGTATTGTGGTGTGTATACCGAGAAATCATCGATTATATTGTAGCACCTTTGATGATGTTGCAAAATATGGACTATTAGGTATAATGGTCCGACAACTAATAATTCTATGGCAACAGCAACAAAAACAACCAAAAAAACAAGTAAGGCAAAATCCGATGGATTTGCTGTTATTAAAACAGGTGGCAAGCAATACCGTGTATCTGTAGGAGACTCTATAAAGATAGAGAAAATGAAAGGAGAATACAAAAAAGGTGACAAGGTTACTTTTTCTGAAGTTCTTCTAACAGATGATGGTAAAAATACTGTTATCGGAACTCCTTTTATAGATGGTGCAAAAGTAGAAGGTACTATCGATGTAATAGGCCGAGCTCCAAAAGTACTTGTTATTAAATACAAGCAAAAGTCTCGCTACATGAAGAAAAATGGTCACCGGCAACCATATTTCAAAGTAGTTATAAACTCTATATAAAAAAATCCCTCGATATTGAGGGATTTTTTGACAAAAGTCTTAATTGCTGTATTGTTAATAAAAACATTTATATGTCAAATATTCACCCACACGAACTTTTTGAAGAACTTAAAAAAGAGTTTTCAATAGGCATGATTAATATTATTGGCCCAATTATTAAATCCAACGGAGATAATGAAAGGATGTTATACAGTCTAATTGAAAAGGATCCAGGACTTATTAAAGATCAAGATATTGATTATCCTGAACTTTTTACTGAAAATGTAAGAAAATATAAAGATTATCCTGAAATTTATGAGGTACTCCACCGGAATTACCCAAATAGTATCAGCTCTGGGGTATATGGTGGGAACACTCATATTAATGTTCCTTTTGACCTTTTAGAATCTTATTTTGTAGATTTCTTTATTGATAAGAAGTTTAATATTAAGTTTCTTCACCAAAGGAATATCCCAAAAAAGCATAGGGATCTAAAGGAAAGCACAGGAACAATTGATTATTTGTTTTGTATTGCTTGTCAGGAAAAAGTGGCAGTATCTTTTCATTCTTTTTGTGGTTATATTTCAAAAGAAGACATGGCAGATCTTTTTAATTTAGCACCTTCTTTTGTATTTAATTGTTGGGGCTCGTTACATTTTTCGTAACAATTTAAAACCTTATCATTCAGGACAGTTTATTTGTGATAAGGTTTTTTTTATTCTCTCTTTTTAAGAGAAGCTTCAAGTGATGCTGGGTCGGCGTACTCTAGTTCTGTACCAACAGAAAGTCCGCGTCCAAGACTTGAAATTTCTATCTGGTAGGGTGCTAACAGTTCTCTTATGACAGAGTCGGTATGATCTCCGTTTGGAGTAAGAGGGAAGGCGAGTATTATTTCTGTTTTGTTTTGTGATTCTTTTTTTACTCTTTCTACTAGTGCATTTGCTTTTGTATTAGCTACTATATTTTTTTGAACTATTGGTATTAATCCTCCAAGAACAAAAAAGAGTCCATTATAATCAGTTTTGGAGAATGCATCTATATCGGTACTTTTTTCTACCACTGCTATTTTTTTATTATCTCTATTTGTGTCACTGCAGATATTACATAGCCCAGGATCTCCTTCAAATATTTTGTAGCAAAGCGTACATGTGTGAGCCTGAGCTCGCGCTGTTGTGAGAGTAGAAGCTAAGTTCTTAACATAAGACTCTTCTTGGCTAAGTATAAAATAGGCAAATCTCTTTGCTTGTCTAGCACCAATACCAGGAAATTTCAAAAAAAGACGGGTTAATTGTTCAATACGATCTTCCATTGTTTTAGTATTGTATCACTAGAAATCATCAAGCGACTTAGCCTTGGCTGATGGCATATGGCTTTTGTCTATAGATAGTAGGGTAGTAGTTTTCGCATCAAAGAGTAGATCAGCTTTTCCAACAGCACCATTTCTGTGCTTTTCTATCAAAACTTCAACGATATTATCTTTCTCTGATGCATCTTTGTATCTATCTTCTCTGTGCAAGAACATAACAACATCAGCATCTTGTTCGATAGAACCAGAGTCACGAAGGTCAGACAATCTTGGCTTTCCGCCACGAGCTTCAACTGCACGAGAGAGCTGAGATAGAGCTAAGACTGGTACATCAAGCTCTCGAGCTAATTGCTTCAACGCTCTTGAGATTTCGGTTATTTGATTTACCATACTATCGTAGTTTTTACTTGCGTGAATAAGCTGTAGATAATCAATAACAATAAGAGCTAAACCGTGCTCACTCTTGAGTCGTCTTGCAACAGCTCGCATTTTAACT
The DNA here is from genome assembly GCA_020850295.1 of Candidatus Nomurabacteria bacterium. GTDB lineage: Bacteria > Patescibacteriota > Minisyncoccia > Phycocordibacterales > UBA9973 > UBA4124. The sequence continues at coordinate 14,455 of JADZEV010000036.1, read as the reverse complement.
ATTGAGTTTCCAGCTTGGTCGTCTATATAAATAGGAGCTTTTTGTAATCTTGAAGCTGCTTCTTGAAGAGTCCCGAAATGCTGAGAAGATAAACCATGTCCTGTTCGGATACTCCAAGCATCCACGCGACTTTCAGCTGATAGCATTCTTTGTACGAGTTGTTGAGAACTCATTTCTAGAGAAAAGATACCTACCGCACGGCCTGAGAGAGCTACATTTCGAGCAATGTCGAGGGCAAATGTTGTCTTACCGATACTTGGTCTTGCTGCCAAAATTATAAGGTCTGACTTTTGAAGCCCTGCAAGCAAGTTATCAATATCAGGAAAACCGGTCGGCACTCCTCGAACTTCGTCCTTGTTTTCTCTCAAATGTTCTATTTGTTCAACCGTGTCTATAAGACCTTGCTTGATAGACACAAAACCATTTTTAACATTCATATTTGAGGACACACGAAAGATACTTTTTTCTGCAGCGTCTAGTATCTCAGAAACTTCTTGATCATTTTCGGCATAAGCTTGAGTAGCTATATTTTCTGAGGCATCTATTAGGGAGCGTAAAATGTATTTTTTATAAACTATGTCAGCATAGTGCCGGATATTTACGGTCGACGGAACATTACCCATGACTTCATTTAGATAACTATTGCCACCAACTTCATTTATTTGTTTTTTTTCTTTGAGCTTTGAAGCGACAGATAGCACATCTATCGGCTCGCTTTTACTAGATAGGTCCAGCATTGTTTGGTAAATAGTTGCATGCTTTTTGGCATAGAACATTTCAGGAGAAAGTAGATCTGTTATTTCGTGAAGCGCGGAAGGTCGAAGCATGAGTGCTCCAAGGACTGCTTGTTCACTCTCTAGAGAGTGTGGAGGAATACGAAGATTCGACAGATCGTTTTGTTTGGCCATGGGTTCATTGTAACACCTATAGACTATGTGCTAAATCCACGATTTTTGCTAATATATACACATGAAATCCCCACAGCGACTCATCTCAGGTATCAAGCCAACTGGTCGTTTGCATATAGGGAACTACTTTGGCGCTTTGAAACAATTCGTAGATTTGCAAGACAAATACGAGACTTTTGTCTTCGTGGCAAATTTACACGCCCTAACTGCGACCCCTACCAAAGAGAATATGTTAGAAGATACAAAAAATATTATTTTGGATTATCTTGGCGCAGGCCTTGATCCGAAAAAAGTCACACTCTTTAGACAGTCTGATGTCACAGCTCATACCAGCTTGGCTTGGATATTTGATTGCTTAGTTACCGTTCCATATCTTGAGAGAGCTCATGCTTACAAAGATGCAGAAGCAAAAGCTCATGAAGTAAATGCCGGAACATTTACTTATCCAGTACTTATGGCGTCCGACATACTTTTGTATGACGCCGATGTTGTTCCTGTAGGAAAGGACCAAAAGCAACACATAGAATATGCTCGTGATATCGCAGGTAAATTTAACAACCAGTACGAAGAACTCTTCAAACTTCCAAAAGAGTTGATCCAAGACGATACTGCGATAGTACCTGGAACTGATGGGCAAAAGATGAGTAAGAGCTACAACAATACTATCCCACTCTTTGCTACAGACGAAGAAATAGAAAAAGCAGTGATGAGTATCACTACAGATTCCAAAGGAAAAGATGAAGAGAAAAATCCTGATGACATGGTGCTCTACCAAATACACAAACTTTTTAATGATTCAAAAGATCTTAAGAAACAGTACTCAAAAGGATTAGGCTATGGAGATGCCAAGAAAATGCTGATCAAAGATATTATTGATTTTATAACTCCTATGAGAGAGCGAAGGAAAAAATACGAAGAGAATCCAAAACTAGTAGAAGAAATACTACTTCACGGCGCAGTTCACGCTAACGATATAGCTATGAAAAAATTACAAGCAGTTTATGAAGCTGCAGGGTTAACAAAATAAGTAATGTCTAAAAGTAGTTTTACAAAAAGGATAATAAAATTTTTCCGTCCATTTTGGAAGTATTTTGTCATTACTGCAATTCTGATAGGTATAGTTCAGGCTATGGCAACTTTTACTCCCTATTTGTTTGGAAAGGGTGTTGATGCTGTTATTTCTGGCAATTTTAAAACAACTTATTTTTTCTTATTCATATCGTTTTGTATAGCAATTCTTCAGCAACAAATAATTTGGTATATAAAAGAGTATATAGATATTAAAAAGCTTGATATTAATATTGATATTGCTTTGTCAAATATTTCTTTAAAGAAAATGTTTCAGTTTTCTATTGGTCAGCATATAAATGAACATTCAGGTGTTAGGCAAACGATAGTTAATAAGGGTCAAAATTCATTACTTACACTTGTTAATAGTTTTATATATGATCTTTTGCAGACAGGAATACTCATAATTATTACTCTTATATTTCTTTTCTTGTTCGACTGGAGAGTAGGTGCAACTGCACTTTCTTTTATGTTAACACACATCTTGATTGCTTTTCGAAGGAATAAAAAATATTATCCAAAGGTTGATGAGGTTAGAAAAAAGAACCAAGGTCAGTCTAGGCTACAATCAGAATTGTTTAGAAACTCAACTCTCGTTATAGCAGAAGGACAAGAAGATAAAACTGTTTTAGAATTTGATGCTGCATATAACAATGTAGCAAATTTTACTATTAATACCTGGCTTACCTATATTAAAGAGTATTATGGATCCAAATTTATTCTTATAATTGGTCAATACACAACCTTAGCCTTGGGCGTATATTTTATTTTAATTGGCCAACATCCAGTAGGGATGTTTGTGGCATTTTTTGCTTGGACAGGCACAATTTTTAACAATATTAATCAGATTATGAACACTCAACGAAGGTTAATGTTTCAAACTGTCGAGATTAAGAAATATTTTGACCTATTAGACATTGAGCCAGATATAAATCCTAATATTGGTGGTAAAAGAATTGATAACTTAAAAGGATCTATTGAGTTTAAAAATGTAAGCTTTGCTTATCCTTACCGTAAATCCGCGTCAGAAGCAGACGAAGAAAATGTAGAAGGAAAAGAACAAGAACATGCGATTAGTAATATTTCTTTTAAAATTCCTGCAGGTTCAAAAGTTGGTTTTGTAGGAGTTTCTGGAAGTGGTAAAAGTACAATGGTAAATCTCATGCGTAGGTATTACGATGCAACAAATGGTGAGATACTGATAGATGATATACCACTTAAAGAATTAGATCTTTTTTGGCTTCGTTCTCAAATAGGAAATGTTGAACAAAAAATAGATCTTTTTGATCGTAGCATTAGGGATAATATTTTGTTTGGTTTGCCTTCTGGAGAGGAAGTAAGCGAAGAAAGATTAAACAACGCGATAAAAGATGCATCTCTTGATAGTTTTATTGAAAAACTAAAAGACCATGGACTAGATACTATGATAGGAGAAATGGGAATTAAAGTTTCAGGAGGAGAACGACAGAGAATAGGTATAGCTCGGGCTCTTATCAAAGATCCAAAAATTCTTATTTTTGATGAGGCAACAAGTGCTCTTGATTCTATAAATGAAAAATTAATTCATGACGCTATAAACAAAAGTGCAGAAGGCAGAACAACTATTATTATCGCTCATAGACTCTCTACTGTTATGGATGCCGATATCATTTTTGTAGTTGCAGACGGAAAGATTGTAGGGCAAGGAACCCATACGGAGCTTGAAAAGAGTAATAAAGAATATCAAAAATTGATTAAGAATCAGATATTAATGAGTTAATACAAATGTCAGACTGGAAAACATACTTTGAAAAACATGCAAAAAGAAAACCAAGAGAGCAGTTGGTAAGAGCTGTGTCTTATTGCTCTAATAAAGAAAATGCCTTAGATTTAGGAGCAGGTACACTTATAGAAGCAGCATTTCTTTTAGAAAATGGTTTTAGTCATGTAACTGCTGTTGATAGTTCTCCCGAGTCTTTAGAATTTGCAAAACATTTTGATTCAGAGAGGTTTAAACTTGAAACAATAAAATTTGATGAATTTAAACTTGAGCCTAATACTTATGACTTAGTGAACGCTCAGTATGCACTACCTTTTTACGGCAAACAAAACTTTGAATCTTTTATAGAAAACATAAAAAAATCCTTGAAAATAGGAGGCGTATTCGTTGGTCAATTTTTTGGCAATAGAGATGATTGGAATACTAAAGATAAAAATTTAGCCTTTCAAACAAAAGAAGAAGTTCAGAATTTTTTATCTGATATGGAAGTAATTGAATTTCAAGAAGAAGAAAAAGAGGGAAATACTGCATCTGGAAATACAAAACACTGGCATCTATTTCACTTCATAATTCGTAAGAAATAACTTGCTTTTTTTAAAAAATATGTTATTATAATCTTAGAAACAAAATTGTAAAACTTTAAAAACTAAATACTGATGACAAAAGAACAAACACAGGAAGCCTTGATTTCCAGGCGTATTTTTCCTATTACAGGAACAATAAACTGGAACCTTGTTACAGATATGGAAAAAGCACTTTTTCAAATGTGCCTGGAAGACAATAAAAGAAAAGCAAATTTGATTATTGATTCAGGGGGAGGTGATGCGGGCTCTGCTCTTGGTGCGTATGATTTTATAAAAAGTCTCCCTTTTGATGTAGAGTGCACCATTATTGGAGATTGCCATTCAGCAACCCTGACACTTATGGCTGCCTGTTCAAGGCGTAAGGCAACTAAGCATAGTAGGTTTTTATTTCATGCTATGAAGTTTAATCCTGATTATAAGTCCACTGAAGATATGGAGGAGCAAATGAGAGTTCGCTTGGAACAACACAAGATTATTTTTAACCAGTGTCTGGATGTTCAAAGTACTGCTTACGGTATTTCTAAAGAGGAAATACTTAAAATGAGAGATGTGGGTGAAAGGTATGACGTACGACTTACTACTGATCAGGCAAAAGAGAAAGGTATTATTCACGAAATTGTAGAAAAGTTTGATTTTTTTGATCCTGCAAAAGTTTGATAAATTAAAGCCCCGAACCCGGGGCTTTTTTTATTGGATATTTTGAAGTAGAATAGGGGAACTATATGCAAAGGACTTATATTGGAGATTTGGGGTCAAAAGCCACAGAAAGTGTGTTAATAAAAGGCTGGGTTGATGTCCGTCGTGACCAGGGCAAGATGGTCTTTTTTGATTTTCGTGATATGACTGGCACTATCCAGGGTGTTGTTTTACCAAACCGTGCTGAAGTTATAGAGGTAGCTAAAACCTGTCGACCTGAGAGCGTGGTCGCAATAGAAGGCATAGTAAACAAGCGTCCAGAGAGAAATGTGGTAGTAGATAAGGTAAATGGCGACATTGAGCTTGAAGTTACAAATATAACTATTTTAAATAACGCAGAACCACTTCCGTTTGAAGTAAATGTTGACACCAAAGATGTTAATGAAGAAGTTCGTTTGGCTCACAGATATTTAGATTTGCGAAGTCAGAGGATGCAAAGAAATATTCGCTCTCGCGATGCGGTTGTAAATCACATCAGAAACTTTCTTCATGATGAGAAGTTTATCGAAGTCGAAACACCAATACTTACCAAAAGTACTCCAGAAGGAGCACGAGACTATGTGGTACCTAGTCGTCTTTATCCAGGGAGCTTTTATGCATTACCTCAATCTCCACAACAATACAAACAACTCTTGATGTCATCAGGGGTAGAGCGATACTTCCAAATAGCCAAGTGTATGCGAGATGAAGATACTCGCGGAGATAGACAACCAGAGTTTACCCAGCTCGATATGGAAATGTCTTTTGTAGAAAAAGAAGATGTGATGGCGCTAAACGAAGCTTTGATCATAGATATTGTGACCAAGCTTTTTCCAGAGAAGAAAATCCAACAAATACCTTTCCCTAGGATCTCTTACAAAGAATCAATGGAAAAGTACGGTAACGATAGACCAGATATAAGAGAGGATAAGGAAGATCCAAATCTTTTAGCATTTTGTTGGATAGTAGACTTTCCATTCTTTGAAAGAACAGATAAAAGTGATAACCCACAGGCTGAAGGCGAGTGGACATTTACTCACAATCCTTTTTCAAGACCAATAGACGAGCATATGGATATGCTTATGGAGAAAAAAGATCTAGCTGAGATTCTAACTTCTCAATACGATGTGGTTTTAAATGGTTATGAAATAGGAGGTGGTTCTACTCGAAATCACACCTACGAAGCACTAGCAAAAGTTTTTGAAATACTTGGACACAAGACAGAAGAGATTGAAAAAAACTTCGGTCACATGTTGCATGCTTTTAAAACCGGGACACCGCCTCACGGTGGTATAGCTTGGGGACTTGATAGATTTCTTATGCTTTTGCTGAACGAGCCAAATATTCGTGAAGTTATAGCTTTTCCAAAGACAGGAGAGGGAAGAGATCCGATGATGAATGCGCCGAGCGAAGTTTCAAACAAACAACTCGACGAACTTCATATAGTTTTGAAGAAAATAGATAATAAATAAAAAAAATCCTGAATTTATTCAGGATTTTTTATCACTTTTTCTATTCTGAAGGCTTTCATAAAATCATCAACATGACTTTCTGTTTTTACAACAACTGGGATTATAGTCATAGTCTCAAATATTTTTTTTGAATCTTTTTTAATACCAGGCCTTCCTTTTGGTTGTTCTAATACCGTTCTAATATAAAAGTGTTTGTAATTATTAGAATACTCAAGATATATAAGATCGTGTATTCTAATACTGCAAGAAATTTTGTCTTTGTTTGTTGGGTCAACAGTTTCAAAGTCGTAATTTTCAATCAAATATTTATCCATTTTATTTTTTTTATTATAACATAAATATAAATAAAAATCAAGTATTTCTTTAGCCTTAAAACACTTGCTTTTTTGAGCGGAATATGATATAAAATGAGTGTAAGAGACTAGTTTCGTCACTTACAAATGTTCATCAAAATGGACGCAAAAATAAAAGGGGATTGGGTTATGCTTTTGCAAACCTTATCCACGGCACTACAAGCCCTCAAATTGGTGTGCTCATAATGTATTATCTGACATTTTTAGTCAGCACCATCGAGCTTTTATTTATTTGGTATATATTTTATATATACCAAACCGATTCCTCTTTTGAGTAATCACTCAATTGTTCCTTATTTCAATATTTATATTTGTTCTTTTTCGTTCCTTTTTTCACACAATCTTATATCGCAATCGCCAGCGGGCAGTTTCTCTATAGAGAAACTGCCCGGAATCTTTTTATGGGCTATAATATAAACATTAAATGACTACTGAAACCGATCAATTTAATATCAGACAAGAGTCTTACGAAGGGCCAATAGAGGTTTTGCTTGAACTTATTGAAAAGCGTAAGTTCTTTGTAAATGATATATCACTTGCTTCTGTTACTGATGATTTTATTTCTTATATTCAAAACAAGGGCATGCAGGCAGAGCATGTATCATCATTTTTATCTGTTGCTGCTACACTGCTCCTCATCAAGGCTCGTTCACTTTTACCAAACCTTGAATTAACTACTGAAGAATCAGAATCCATCACTGAGCTCGAAAGGAGAGTTGCACTTTTTGCTATTATCTCTGAAGCTTCAAAATGGTTAACAAATAAATACGGCAAAAAAATATCTTTTGAAGGTGTACCCAGAAATAATGCTGTAGTTTTTGCACCAGACCCATCTTTGAAAGTTGAGAATCTGGCTTCTCTTATAGAAGGAGCTATTGTTCGGGTTCCGCCACCAAAACCAAAGACTCCAGAAGCTAGAGTTTTCAAAACTATTTCAATCTCTGAGGTATTAGATACACTTCACGATCGTATTCAAAAAGCTTTGTCTGTGAACTTCAATGATATCGTTGTTCATTCACCAGAAGAAGATGATAAGAGCAAGAAAGTCTATGTGATAGTCTCATTTCTTGGTATGCTAGAGCTAGTCCGTCGAGGTTTTATTGAAGCAGAACAAGAATCAAATTTTGAAAATATACGCTTACAAAAACAAGAACAACAAAACAATTTAAATATAGAAAATGTAGAATCTTCTTATGAATAAAATCTCACAACAAATTGAAAGTTTATTGTTTGCCACCGCTGACCCCAAGAGTTTTAAATTACTCTCTATTTTATTAGGTGTTTCTATAGAAGAGATAAAAGAAGCTATTTTAGAATTAGAAAAATCTTTAGAAGGACATGCCATGATGCTTGTTCAAGACAAAGAAGAAGTATCTTTGGTTACTCGACCAGAACATAGTGCACTCCTTGAAAATATTCGCAAAGAAGAACTTTCAAAAGAGCTTTCAAAGGCAAGCGCTGAAACTCTCTCTATTGTTGCTTATTGTGCCGGAGTATCTAAGGCTCAAATAGAATTTATCAGAGGAGTGAATGTATCGTATTCTCTGCGAGCACTTTCTATGCGAGGACTTGTCGAAGCTCGTGGAGGAGGCAGGGCTGTAGGGTATTATCCAACAATACAAATGCTGGAACACTTTGGAGTTTCGAAAGTTGAAGAGTTGCCACATTACAGCGAAACTGTCGAAAAGATAAATAAATTATTAAATCAAGAAAACCCAGAATAATATGATGTTAAATGTTGTCAAAATTTTCTTACCAACCGCTCTAACCTTTGCTATAGGTATATTACTCACACCTCGTTTAACTGCTTTAATGTATAAACACAAGCTTTGGAAAAAAAAGAAAAGAGTAGATGATTCAGGTATAACAAATGAGCATTTTTCAAAAATCTCAAATGCCGAAGCAGAAATCTCTACTCCTAGAGTGGGAGGTGTCATTATCTGGCTTTCAGTGACTGCTTCTATTTTGATAATGTGGATTATATCCAAAGCTTTTCCATCTGATCTTTCTCTTAAGCTAGATTTTTTAAGTCGTGGCCAGACTCTTGTCCCACTTGCTTCACTTTTGCTAGGTGCTGCTATTGGTCTTGTTGACGATGCTTCACAAATAAAAGGTGCACTAGATCATATAAATCATCGTTACCGTAAGATAGGAATTGTTATTTTTGTTGGAGCTCTTATCGGCGCTTGGTTTTACTTTAAGTTAGGGATAAGTTCTGTCACTATACCTTTTTCAGATAGTGTTATCTCGCTAGGGTATTTATTCATACCTTTTTTTATAGCAATACTTCTCGCTGTTTTCTCAGGTAGTGTGATAGATGGCATGGATGGTTTAGCTGGTGGGGTACTTGCTATTATCTTTGCTTCTTATGCAGCTATAGCTTTTGGAAAAAACTTGATAGATATAGCTGCTTTTTGTGGTGTTATTTCTGGCGGAATACTGGCTTTTCTTTGGTTTAATATTCCGCCGGCAAGATTTTATATGGGCGAAACTGGTATTTTGGGACTTTTAGTAGTACTGACTGTTATTGCTTTTTTGACAGACACTGTTTTGATACTGCCTCTTATTGCACTTCCGTTAGCTGCAACCACTGCTTCAAATATTATTCAAATAGTTAGTTACAAATATTTTAACAAAAGAAGAGTTTTTAAAATTGCGCCACTTCATCATCATTTTCATGCACTTGGTTGGCCTCGCGAAAAAGTCGTTATGCGTTATTGGGTTGTTTCTGTTATCTGTGCAGTTTTAGGTGTAGTTATATCACTTATAAGTTAACTTTTATTAAATGGAAAAAATTAGAGAATTATTAAAAAAACAAAAACCGTTTGATAAATACTTTTTTTGGATAGTAATTCTTATTTCTGGTACAGGGCTTCTTTTTTTTGTTTCTGCATCTTTAGGTATTTTGGCTCGTAGCGAAGGAAAGTTTTATGGAGTTTTATTTAACCAAGTTATCTTTGGATTTATTGGAGGTCTTATAGCTCTTTGGTTGTGTGCCCGTATAAATTATACTTTTTGGCGCAGATATTCTTTTTATATTTTTTTTGGAGCTTTGGCTTTGACACTCGCTGTTTTTATACCAGGTGTAGGACTAGAGCACGGTGGGGCAATGAGGTGGATGTCTCTTGGTCCGGTATCATTTCAGCCTGCAGAAATTTTGAAAATAGCTTTTGTGATTTATTTTGCAGCTTGGCTTGCATGGACTAGGAAAAAACAAGAAGATATAAAGTTTAGAATTATTCCACTGGCTATCATGTTATCTATAGTTGCTTTTGCGCTTCTTCGTCAGCCTGATACAAAAAGTTTGATATTGATAACTGCTGCTGCTTGCGGAATGCTCTTTACCTCAGGGGTATCTTGGAAAAAGGTCATTGGTATTATTGTTTTTGGTATCGGAACAATAGTTGTTCTTGCTTTCGTTAGGCCATATGTTATGGAAAGAATAAAAACTTTTATAAATCCAGCAAATGATCCAAGAGGGGCTTCATATCAACTCCAGCAATCTTTGATAGCCATAGGGTCTGGAGGTCTCACTGGTAGAGGACTTGGGCAAAGTGTTCAAAAGTTCAACTATTTACCAGAACCACAGGGCGACTCAATATTTGCAGTTATTGCTGAAGAGTTTGGCTTTATTGGAACAACTATTTTATTAACTCTTTATGTTTTTTTTGCCATTCGAGGATTTAAGATAGCTCTTCGTGCACCAGATACTTTTTCTCGATATTTAGCTGTTGGGTTGATTGTACTTTTAACCTCTCAATCTTTTTTAAACATTGCTTCTTTGGTCGGATTATTTCCTTTGACAGGAGTACCACTTGTGTTTATTAGTCACGGAGGGACATCTTTGATGATTGCTTTAGCTGCTGTAGGTATACTTTTAAATATTTCTCGATACGAAAAGAAATAAGGTATAATAAGCACATAATGAAAATACTACTTACAGGAGGAGGAACAGGAGGTCATTTTTACCCACTAATTGCTGTTGCTGAAGAGCTTAACCGTATTGCTGATGAAGAAAAAATAATAAATTTTAAAATCTACTACGCCGCTGATACTCCGTATGACAAAGAAGCTCTTAAAACTCAATTTATAACTTTTGTCCCGATAACAGCAGGGAAACTACGAGTTTATTTTTCTTTTAGAAATTTTATTGATATTTTCAAAACAGGTTTTGGTGTTATTAAAGCCCTATTTACTATTTTTCGTATTTATCCAGATGTGATTATTAGTAAAGGAGGTTATGCTGCTTTTCCTGTTCTTTTTGCGGCGAAGCTTCTTCGTATACCTGTTATTGTTCATGAATCTGACACTGTTCCAGGAAGAGTAAATATTTGGTCAGGTAAATTTGCAAAAAAAGTTGCGTTATCTTTTCCAGAAGCAGCAAGTTTCTTTAAGCCAGAGAAAATTTCAGTAACAGGTCAACCAGTACGCAAATCTATCATAATGGCAGCCAAAGAAGGCGCATTAGAATTTTTTGATTTTAATAAAGATCTTCCTGTCATTGGTATTTTTGCTGGTAGCCAAGGAGCACAAGTTATCAACGAAGCCCTTATCAGAGTATTACCAGAATTAATAGAAAAATATCAAATCATTCATCAAACAGGAGAAAAGAACTTTGACAGTGTTAAAAGTGATGTTGGAGTAATGCTCGGAGATAATGTTCATAGAACTCGGTACAAACCATTTCCGTTTTTAAATGATGTTCAGACTAAAATGTTTGGAGGTGCTTCTACTATCATTGTTGGTCGTTCAGGAAGTTCACTTTTTGAAATAGCGGCTTGGGGCAAACCTTCTATACTTATCCCTTATGCTATTGCTCATGGTGACCACCAAAGGAAAAATGCTTATCACTATGCCAGAACAGGAGCTTGCGTAGTTATAGAAGAAGCAAACCTGACACCATCTGTCTTAATGAACGAAATAGATTCTATTGTTAGCAATCAAGAAAAATACAAAGCCATGTCAAAACATGCTAAAGACTTTTTCAAAGATGATGCCGCTCGAGAAATAGCTATTGAAGCTATCAAAATAGGATTTTCTCACGAAAAATAAAACACTTCTTTTAAATTTATAAAAGAAGTGTTAAGTTACTTTCCCGTTCAATAAACCACCTAACCAAATACCGGTAGGTATTGCTATCTTTATTGCAATACCGCCAAATATATAATTAAGTAAAGATTTATCTAAAAACCAAGCACTTACTGTCATTAAAAAGGTTACTATTCCGATAGTAATTACATATTTGCCATAGCGTCTTAGTTCGGTTTTTTTAATAATCTTAGGCAATTTAGAACCTTTTATAACTCCATGCTGGTTTATAAAAAAAGCATTTATTAAGGAAAGTAATCCGGCAATTACAAGTAGTACGACACCCATTTTCTGTATTTATTATAATTTAACTTATTTATACCAAAAATCAAAACCCTAGAAAAAATAGGGTTTTCTTGCTAAAGTATGGAAATGGAAAATACAGGAAAGGTTGTTACTCGTTTTGCCCCAAGCCCAACAGGACATATGCATGCCGGTAGCTATAGAACGGCCTTTTTTGCTTATCTTTTTGCCAAGCGTCATGATGGTAAATTTATCCTTCGTATAGAAGACACAGACAAAGAACGCTCTAAAGAAGAATACACGCAAGAGATATTTAATGTTTTTGAAAAGATAGGGATTTCTTATGATGAAAAATATATTCAGTCTGAGAATTTAGAGCGCCACAAAGAAGTCTTACAAAAGCTTATATCTGAAGACAAGGCTTATATATCTCGCGAAGAAGCCAAAGATGGTAGTGGTATTATCAAAGATATCATTCGTTTTCGTAATCCTGGCAAAAGTGTGACTTTTGATGATCTTATTCGTGGCCCAATAACAACAGATACTACAGATCTCGGAGACTTTGTTCTTGCCAAGAATATAGATGAGCCACTTTTTCATTTAGCAGTAGTAGTAGATGATCATGATGAAGGAGTCAATCATGTTATTCGTGCCGAAGAACATATTGCCAACACACCAAGACAAATATTGATACACGAAGCACTTGGTTTTGATATTCCAAAGTACGCCCATTTACCGCTTGTGCTTGCTCCGGATAAAACAAAGATGAGCAAAAGAAAAGGCGCAATACCTGTGGTTGATTATCTAGACATGGGCTATTTACCAGAAGCGCTCCTTAACGCTATTTGTTTATGTGGATGGAATCCAGGAACAGAACAAGAGATATTTTCAAGAGAAGAATTAGAAAAAGTTTTTGACTTAGATAAGGTTCAAAAAGCCGGAGCAGTATTTGGACAAGACAAACTTGATTGGTTCAATAGAGAATATATAAAAAAACTCTCTCAAAAAGAGTTTTGGGATATTGCACACCATGGGCTTTATGGTTCTATTGTAAATGACACAGAAGAAGATAGAGAGATACTTAAAAAACTTGAACCTTTGATTCGGGAAAGAATGACTAAGTTTTCGGATATGCAAAACTTTTTTGGCAAAGCAGATGGAAGTACAGTAGGAGAGTTTGATTACTTTTTTGTAAAACCAAAAATTGATCTCAGTATGCTTATTTGGAAAGGGTTAAAAATTGAAAATCCTAGTGATTCAGACGGTTGGATAAAAAAGACAAAAGAGTATTTAAAAGAAATACATTCTCGCTTGGAAAAGCTAGAAAATTGGGATTATGAAAGTATCAAAGCTTCTATTTGGGATTATGCAGAGCAAGAAGGTAGAGGGGCGGTTCTTTGGCCTATGCGCGTGGCGCTTTCAGGAAGAGAAAAATCTCCAGATCCGTTTGAAATCTCTAGTATTTTAGGAAAAGAAGAAACCTTAAAAAGGTTAAAATAAATGTTATTATTTAGATATGAGCTTATTTTCAAATAACACAGAATCGTTCCATAATCCTCAAGAAAATTTTGGTGAAGATAAAAATGAAATAACAAAAGAAACTGCCGAGGCAGAAATAAACATGGTAATGCAGGAGGTTTCTGTTATGGGGGCAAATGATCATGAGCTTGGAACTTTGAGAGAAATACTAGACGACTTAAAGAAAGAAAGAATTTCTCCTCAAGAAGCTATAACAAAAGCGGTTAATATTAGAGAAAGTAAGCAAGATTATCACTAATATGGATGTACTCGCACATACACTTTGGACAAATGCTGGAGCTAGAGCAGGGAATAAGCTAGCCAAGAAAAAAGGCGGTAAATTTCGTCTGCATGTAGGTTGGACTGCTTTTTGGGGAGTCTTCCCAGATTTTTTTGCCTTCACTATTCCTTTTATTACATTTTTATACAAAGTTATTTTCCAAGGACAAACTTTTGGTTACGGAAGACCAAATTTGTCTCCAGGTGGTTTTGATCTAGCGGCATATTTATATCAGTTTAGCCACTCATTAGTAATTTGGGCTTTTGTTTTTGCTGTTGTTTGGTATTTTTCAAAGCGACCTAGATATGAGCTCCTCGGTTGGGCACTTCATATACTTATAGATATTCCTTCTCATTCTATTGGTTTTTATGCGACGCCTTTTTTGTTCCCAATATCCGAATATCGTTTTCCGTATGGAGTTTCTTGGGCTAATAAATATTATATGATTATCAACTACAGCCTTCTAGCTATTGTTTGGTCTAGAATTGCTATAAAGAAGATGAGAGG
>JADZEV010000035.1 GCA_020850295.1 Candidatus Nomurabacteria bacterium | reverse complement strand
TCCAGGTTTCCTGTTGGCTCATCAGCTATTAATATCTCTGGTTGATTTATGATAGCGCGAGCTATGGCTAACCTTTGTTTCTCTCCACCTGATAATTGACTAGGAAAATGAAACATTCTGTCCTCTAGATCTACTAACTGAAGAACATGTGGCACATCAGAAACTATTTCTTCATCACTTTTCCCCGCCGCTTCCATAGCAAAGGCTATATTTTCATAAGCTGTTTTGCTAGCCAAAAGACGAAAATCTTGAAAAACGGTACCTATTTTTCTTCTTAAATTTGTTAGTTCGTAACCAGAAAAAGTTTGGATATCGACATTATCATAAAGCACCGTACCCTCTGTTGGCTCCTCTTCTCCTGAGATAAATTTTGTCAGGGTTGTTTTGCCTGCACCAGAAGGACCTACGAGAGTAATAAATTCTCCTTTTTCTATTTCAAGATTGGCATGCTCTACGCCAATTGCGCCATTTGGAAAAACTTTTGATACATTTACAAATTGAATCATTACAGTAAGGCATTATAACATATCTATTTTTGCTTCAAGAAAAGGCTCTATTTCTCCTTCTTCAAGTACACTATCAACATCATTTACTTCTACTCCTGTTCTGTGGTCTTTGACCATTTTATATGGGTGAAGAACATATGATCTGATTTGATTTCCCCATGTTACCTCTGTAGTTTTTGATATATACATACCTTTTTCTTTAGCTATTCTCTCTTCTTCCATTTTTGTAAAGAGTTTTGCTTTCAACATGCTTAACGCTACTTCACGATTTTGCTCCTGACTTCTTTCACTGGTGACATGAACTGATACACCAGTATGAATATGCACCATTCTTACTGCTGTTTCTCTCTTATTTACATTTTGACCTCCTGGACCACCGCTTTTAGCAAAAGAAACTTCTATGTCTGACTCTGGTATTTCTATAGAGTTATCAGTTTTAGAAAATTCAGGTATTACTTCAACCATAGCAAAAGATGTGTGGCGCTTAGCATTGGCATTAAAAGGTGAAACTCTAACAAGTCTGTGAACACCTGATTCATTTTTTAGTGTTCCATAAACCTTAGAGCCTTGTATTGAAAGAGTGATATTTCTGTAGCCCCCATGGTCGTTTTCGTTTTTGTGTAGCAACGCAATACTCCAGCCTTTTTTCTCTATAAATTTCATATACATGTGCAATAACATAGAAGCAAAGTCCTCAGCATCATCTCCTCCAGCTCCAGCAAATATAGTCATAACAGCATTGCCTTTGTCATATTTACCAACACCTTCTAGTTCGCTTTTCAAATCTTGAAGTTCACGAACCATTTTTTGCGCCTTGTTTTTATCAGACCAAAAATCCCCGCTATTCATGGCAGTTTCTATTTCTTCAATCTTATTTTGTATTTCTTCCTTTTCCATAATCATGATGCAAATATAATGTTATTTGTTTACTGCGGAACTCGGACATAACCCTCAAACAGTCCTCGGTACACAAATAACATTATATTTATTTTTTGGATTGTAGCTAATTTCAAGCGAGGAGGCATAATATACCTTGCGCATTGAGGACTCTGCGTAGGCATCCGCAAAAAGCAAGGTATATTATGCCTCTGAGCGCCTCTCATAATAACAAGTAACACTTCTTCTTTTATTTGGTTTGCCTCTTATATTGTGCTGATGTGAGAGCTCCTTTTTTTGAAGAATAAAATGCTCACCAAATGCTTTTTCTAATGCTTCATCTGTCCAAACATATTCATAAACTTTCATCTTAGAGTGAATATAAGAATTCTCTTCTCCGGCATTTTGATTTTTTATCAAATCCTGTGCATGTTTATCACCTTTTCCATAAAAAGATTTAAAGAAAAGTATGCCTTGTGGCTTCAAAACCCTGTGAAGCTCTTTTATATATCGTTCTCGTTCTACCTCTTTCAAAAAGTGGCTAGCCATCATATCTAGAACCACATCTACCGACTCATCAGGTAGCGGAATAGTTTGCCCTATAGAGTGAACAACAAATGTAAGCTTGCTTCCCCATTTTTGTTTTTCGGCGCGAGCCTGAGCTTGCTTGATAGCTTCTTCAGAAATATCATAGCCGAAACCTCTTACTCGAAACTCATCGTTCATCCACAACAAGTTGCGACCATTACCGCACCCTGCATCAAGAACTATGATATCAGAACGAAAAACATCTTTGCCGTATTCTTTTTGTGCCCAGCGAGTAAACTTTTGTAAATCCGCTGAAGACTCTTCAGATAACTGAAAAAATGCTGGGTCTTTGTATTCTTTATTCCAAAATTCTTTTAAGCGCTTTTCGTTCATATAATGTTTGACATTCTAACAGAAAAGTTGTAATGTAGCAAAAACAATGATTATGGCTAAAAAATGGTTTTTTATTAAAGACTTTATGTCTGGCGCTATGACTTCTAATACTAACTCCTACCCTATCTTCTGTACAGAGAAAGAGCTACCGGAGAAAATAAAAGAAAAAGAAGATACATTTTTCAAGCTCATAAAAAGAACTGTTTTCGAACTAACAGAAGTTGGTGAACAGAAAAAGTTATACGAAGAGCCAGCTCAGTAAATTACCACCTAAACAAAAAAGCTGAAACATAGGTTTCGGCTTTTTATATTTATAGAATACTACTTTCTTCTAGCTCTTGATCTATCTGTTTCTGTAAGGTGTTGCTTTCGGAGCCGCACAGATTGTGGAGTGATTTCTAAAAATTCATCATCTACCATGACTTCAAGCCCTCGCTCGATACTCATAGTCCACGCAGGGATCACATTTACAGCTTCATCAGAGCCTGATGCGCGCATATTTGTCAGCTGTTTACCTTTGGTTGGATTTACTGTCATCTCTTCTCCTTTAGAAGTATTTCCAATAACCATACCTTCATACACTTCTGTTTGTGGACCGATATATAGAGTACCTCTATCTTGTAGTCCCCATAGAGCAAAAGCTAGCGCCTTTCCAGACTCCATAGATATCATTGAACCAACATTTCGCCGTGTGATCTCTCCTGCATAAGGCTTAAATCCTATAACACGACTACTCATAATACCTTCACCTTTTGTATCTACTAGGAATTGGTTTCGGTAACCCAAGAGTCCTCGAGTAGGGCCTGTGAAGACCATACGGACAGTATTGTTTTTCAAATTCATATCTCCCATGATGAAACCTCGCATACCAAGCTTTTCAATGATAACACCTTGGAATTCTGCAGGTGCATCTATTGTCACCTCTTCAAAAGGCTCACTCTTAACTCCATCAATGTCCTTGATAATAACCTGTGGTTGAGAAACCTGGACTTCATAACCTTCTCGGCGCATAGTTTCTAGAAGCACAGCGATGTGCATTTCTCCGCGACCAAAAACAGTGAAGCCTTCAGCGACACGATTTGGATTTGGGGTGAAGTCTACTTTGAGTCCGACATTTACTTCGAGTTCTTTTTCAAGGCGTTCTCTGATTTGTCTTGAGGTTACAAACTTACCTTCTCTTCCAGCAAATGGTGAGTTGTTAACTAAGAAATCAAGCACGATAGTAGGTTCATCGATAGTAATAGCTGGGAGTAACTCTGCATCTTTAGTAACAGTGATAGTCTCTCCGATAAAAATATCAGCAATACCAGCAATCATAACAATATCTCCCGCAACAGCTTCTGAAACTTCATCACGCTTCATCCCGTGAAAAGAAAACAGTTTTATTATCTTAGCTGTTCGATCTGGCTTACCTTCGCTCTTTACAAAAACAGTATCTCCTACTTTTGCTATTCCTTCATATACTCGCCCAACAGCTAGACGACCCAAGAAGTTATCATATGCCAAATTAAAAGCCTGCATACGAAATGGTTTAGTTGTGTCGTTTTGTGCTACAGGAACTTTTTCAAGTATTGTTTCAAAAAGCGGTGCTAAATCTTTCCTTTCATCAGTTTCATTTTTCATTGCTACGCCATCGCGACCAATAGCATATACAGTTGTAAAGTCTAGCTGTTCGTCATTTGCACCAAGCTCTAGGAATAGTTCAAAAACTCCATCATGAGTTTGTTGGCAATTAGATCCTGGCTTATCTATTTTGTTAATAACAACTATAGGCTTAAGACCAAGTTCAAGAGATTTTTTAAGTACAAAACGAGTTTGTGGCATCGGTCCTTCTTGGGCATCAACAATAAGAAGTACTGAGTCAATAGATCGAAGTACTCGCTCTACTTCAGAACCAAAATCCGCGTGGCCCGGAGTGTCCACAATGTTTATCTTTGTGCCTTTGTACATAACAGCCGTATTTTTGGCATAGATGGTGATACCTCGCTCTTGTTCAAGAGCATTTGAGTCCATAGACGCCCCATCTAATACCTCACCACAAAAAGCTAACATTTTATCTGTTAGAGTTGTTTTTCCATGGTCCACGTGGGCAATAATAGCAATGTTTCGAATTTCCATAATTTATTTTTTAAAACTAAAAAGCGCTCTTTGATAATAAACACGAACACTTGAGCCGTCTATGGGAATCGGACCCATGATCTCTGTCTTACCAAGACAGTGCTTTACCACTAAGCCAAGACGGCGGTATCTTAAGATACCATAAAATATTTATTTTTTAAATTAAATAAATGTAAGAGCAATACCTGTTTTGTTACCCCTTCCTGTTCTGCCGATACGGTGAATATAGGTATCGTAGGTAGAAGGAATATCATAGTTGATAACATGAGAAACATCTGGAATATCAATACCTCGAGCTGCTACATCAGTTGCGACAATAACTTGTATCAAGCCTTTTGATAAGCCTTGTACAGCTCTATTTCTCTCTCTTACACGCATGTCTCCGTGAAGGCCTGAGACTTTGAAACCTCTAGTTCTTAGGTCTCTAGCAAGCTCATCTACATGACGCTTTGTTTCTCTAAAAATTATAACCTTGGTTGTTTCTGGTTTGATCAAAATATCGTGAAGTGCATCAAGTTTTTTATCTCTAGGAACGCGTACAATGTCTTGCTCAACAGAGCTTGATGTATCACGAGTTTTTATCGACACAGTTTGTGGGTCAGAGAGAAAGTTTGAACAGAGCTTTTTGATTTCTGCTGGAAATGTTGCTGAGAAGAACATACCGTGTCGCTCTTTTGGCATAAGACCAAGTACATATTTCATATCATCAATAAATCCCATATCTAACATCCTATCTGCTTCATCCAGTACAATAGTCTCAACCTTAGACATGTCTATTTTTTTTCTTTCTATCAAATCTTTAACTCGACCTGGCGTACCAACTATTAATTGCACTCCTCTGTCTAATTCTTTTATTTGTTTAAAAATAGGAAGACCTCCAACTGCTGCCACACTCCAAAGTCTCATACCAAAAGCAAACTGAATAAACTCTTGTTGAACTTGTTGGGCAAGTTCTCGTGTAGGAGCTAGAACCATAGCCATATGCTTTGGATCTTTTATAAGTTTATTGATGATAGGTATCAAAAAAGCTGCAGTTTTACCTGTGCCAGTACTTGCTATACCAATAATATCTTTGCCAGATAGTGCAACTGGTATAGCTTGGTCTTGTATAGGAGAAGGAGCAATAAAATTTTTCTTAGCTAAGTTACGACCTAACTGAGGATGAACATCAAAATCAGAAAAGGTATGAGTTGGAATATATTGTGCCTCCTCTTTTATAATAGCTTTATTAATAAACAAAGATTCATTTATATAATCTTTCTTTGGGCCATTTCTTCTGGATTTATTAAATCTGTTAAAAGAAGGTTTGTTCCCACCAAAAGGCTTTGGTCCACGACCAAAGGGCCTACTACGGGTAGTAGAGCGTGAAGAAGTGCGCGATTTAAAATTATTACTTCTATAAGAAGCTGGTTTATTTGTATTCATTTATTGTATTAATTTACCACCGTGTCAGTCTGACTCCGTGGTCAATAACACAAGTAGATTTAGTAATATAATACAATAATAATACAAAACTAAATTTTAGTCAAGAAGAGTATTCTTGTAATATAATCACTTATATTGTAGAATGCAAAGCGTTTACTCTTAATATATCGCGGGGTAGAGAAGAGGTATCTCGCAAGGCTCATAACCTTGAGGCCCCTGTTCGATTCAGGGCCCCGCAACAATAAAGTTTATAAAATAAATTACCTTGAAAAAACGCTAAAATGTGCTATATTTTTGTAGCCAATTAAACCAAATTTGGTGAGCATTGTCGGGGTAAGCGAAGCTTTCCTCGACTGCGCTCGGACACAAACTCACAATAAATTGTAGTTTGTGCTCCTCGCTTGTCGGGGTAGCTCAGTTGGTTAGAGCGTAGCACTCATAACGCTAAGGTCGAGAGTTCGAGCCTCTCCCTCGACACAATACGCAATCAAATGTTATTGTGTAGACGCAACAAATGTTGCGGTCGTAGCTCAACTGGTTAGAGCACCCGCCTGTCACGCGGGAGGTTACGGGTTCAAGTCCCGCCGATCGCGCAAAACAAAAAGGCTTCCAATTGGAAGCCTTTTTGTTTTAATTAATTACTTCTAAATCCCTAAAAACTATTTCGTAATAAGATAGTGTTCTACGAGCCTCGGGCATCGTCAATATAAAATCAGCACCATCATGAGCAATGCGATTACGAACCTTATGAGCTTCCCAAGCTATCTGTATAGAAGGTAATTTATCAGGAGTAATTTGTTTAAACTTGTCCCCCAGTGTATCTCCATAAAAACCTTTTTGATCTAAAACTTTATCTAAATAAATATCAGCTTCAATGATGGCAAGTCGCCAATCGCTAGGAGTATCAGAGAGGAGCTTTGTTCTTATTGCATTCCAAGTTTCGTTAACTATTGATTTATTTTGGTCTACAAAATAAGTTTCTTCTATTTCTTTCGTTTCTAAATCTTTACTAACTTCTTTCTTTTCTTTTTTAGGCTTGCTTTCTTGTTTTATTTCATGCAAACGAACCAAGCAGTATAAAATAACTGTTATAAGCAAAATAACTAAAATAGTAGCAAATATTTTAAGTCCATAAAAAACTCTTCTAGGTGCATCAGGATCGTTTATATTTCCACCAAAGATAAAATTGAAAAATCTAGCAACGGCTCTATATATTAGAAAAAATATATATTCCAAATTTAGAAAGATAGGATTTGGGATTTGTGACTCCATATCTGTATATTGTACCTCAAACTAATACTTTCTTATACTTTCAACAACCTTTCCTAGTTCAAAAAGTTTATTTTCATTAAAACGAGCACCTATAAATTGAACACCTAGTGGAAGATTTTCTTTTGTTTTCCCAGACGGAACAGAGATAGCAGGATGTTGAGCAATATTTGCTGGTACAGTAAATAAGTCCGCCAAATACATAGAAACGGGATCGTTTACCTTCTCTCCTATTTTAAATGCCGGAGTTGGTGTTGTTGGAGTAAATATTGCATCATAGTCCTTAAGAACATCTTCTAATTCTTTTTTTATTATTTCTCTTAGTGCTACAGCTTTATTGTAATAAGCATCGTAATATCCATGAGATAGCACATAGGTGCCAAGAAGTATTCTTCTTCTTACTTCTTTGCCAAAAAGTGCTCCGCGAGTATCTCCATATAAATCTTGTTGAACCTTTGAGTCTCCAACTCTTTCTCCATATCTTATCCCATCCAAACGAGCTAAGTTCGATGATACCTCAGCTGGCATGATGATGTAATAAACGGCTAGAGCATCTCCAAAGTGAGGCAGATCAACTTCTGTAAATGAGAAGCCTTTTGCTTCCATATCCTTTTTTATAGTTTCAAAATTTTCCTTGACCTCTTCATCAATCCCCCCTTGATCAAATATACGCCTAGGAATTGCTATTTTATTTTTTAATTTTGCATCAGAAATTCTATCTTCTTTTTTTATGTTTGTAGCATCAAGAGACTCTGATGCAGAAATAACTTCATAAAGTATTTTTGCATCTTCTACTGTTTTAGCCATAGGACCAATAACATCAAGTGAACTTCCCATAGCTATAAGTCCATGACGAGATACCGTACCGTAGGTTGGGAGTAGCCCAACAACACCACAAAAAGATGACGGCTGACGAATAGACCCTCCAGTATCTGAACCAAGTGTTACAACGGCCAAATCAGCAGCTACCGCAGCGGTTGAACCACCTGAAGATCCACCAGGAACTCGTGTTTCATCAAGAGGGTTAAGAGTTGGACCATAAGCTGAATTTTCAGTACTTGAACCCATAGCTCCATCGTCCATATTTGTCCTACCAATAATAATAGCTCCTGATTCTTTAAGAGTTTTTACAACAGTGCTGTCATAAGCTGCCTTATGGTGGTCGAGCATATGAGAACAAGCTCCCGCTATATGACCAGCAAACATAACATTGTCTTTGATAGCAACCGGTATTCCGGTTAGTTGTGTTGCTTTACCATCGGCGAGTAATTTCTCTGCGTACTCTATTTGCTCATTTATATCAGAAAAAACTTCACGAAAAGCATTTAACTTTTCATTCTTAGCTTTTTCAACATAAGAGTAGGCTAAATCTTTTATTTTGACTTCTCCGGAGATTATTTTTTTGTGTAGATTCTCTATAGTATTTTCCATGTTATTCAATAACTTTTGGTACTTGTACGAAACCATCTTTGTGTAGCGGTGCAGCTTCAACCAAATCATAATTACTATCTAGTGGCGCCAATATATCTTCCTTAGCAACATTCTTTTGAGCAAATTCTTTTTTTGAAACTTCAGAAATATCAACCTTTTGTATAGTATCAATAAACCCAAGGATATTAGTTATATCTTTTGCTAGCTGTTCTTTTTCCTCCTCTGGAACAGTCAATCTGGCCAAATGAGCTAAGTGGTCCAAGGTTTTCGAATCAATCATGGAAACATAATAACATTTTTATAGTATATAAAAAATTTGACTGATGTAAACTTCTATGTTAAAAACAATAAAAATTATTTATATGATAGTTATCGAGCTTTCCAAGAAAGGAAACTGTAGATGGGTTACCCAGCACACTAGTGCTAATATATGGGATATTGAGCCAATGGTAATTCCAAGGTGTGCTAGATGTTTTGGCGTATTCATATTCTGGAAAAGCATAGTAAACAGAAATGTAATACACAGCGTAACAGGAATTCATCTACCCCCAGGAAGTCCTAGTTTTACAAAATCAGTCTCTAAAGAACTGCTTAATAGGATTAGAGATGATGTTCCGAAAGGACAACCTTACCATATAATATTTGGCGGAGGTAAAATAGATACTCCGCAAAATAGATTTCTTTATTCAACATCTATAAAAAAATACATATTTGCATTAAAAAATATGTTTCCTTTTGTACCTATAGAGTTCTATAAACCAAAAGAAAATACATGGTTTACAACAATGGTACTAAAAAAGGAGGGGGAAATTTCAACCACTCAATACTACCCAAAAAATTAAGGGTAGTTTTTTTATTTAACCATCTTCAAAAAGTCTTTTTCTTCTAAAATTTTCACTCCTAACTTTTCTGCTTCCTCCTTTTTTGAACCAGGATTCTCTCCAGCCAAAACATAATCTGTCTTAGAAGAAACACTGCTTGAAACCTTTCCTCCATTTTCTTGAATTATCTTTTTAGCCTCTTCTCGAGAAATAGAAAGAGTGCCTGTTAAGACAAATATTTTACTCGTAAAAACACCTCCTGATTTCGTTTTTACTGAAACAGGATTAACACCAAGTTTAAAGAGTTTGCTTATAAAATGATCGCCATATTTACTATTTTTAAAACTCAAAATACTATCTACTACTGCGCCTCCAATGTTTTCAATACTGTCTA
>JADZEV010000034.1 GCA_020850295.1 Candidatus Nomurabacteria bacterium | reverse complement strand
TGTTGGCACTTATGGTCAGAGTGTTTCCATAATGACTTATATACATATGGATAGTATCAACACTGTGCCAAACTCCTCGCCAAAACAAAACTATTCCTATACCAACTATTCCGGCATATAAATATGAGTGATGACTCAAGAAAACATGTAACTTATTAAGTATTTTCATGTTTTAAATTATATCATTTATAAAACACAAAGTACTTCATTAGTTTTTTACGAAGTTGTTTGGTTTTCTTTTTATACTTATTAATACAAACTAAACTCTTTAATAAGTAACGGTGGAACAAAAAATTCTTTCGAGAGCTTCTTGCGAAGCTTTTTTGCTTTTTCTCGATCGCGCTCTATGATGAGCTTCACCTTTTTCTTTTCAATTCCTATTTTTTGAAGACGCTCTTCAAGTACAGTACTTGTTGTGCTCTCTTTATATGCATATTCTATTTCTTCAGATAAGCGTTTTGAAATACGTGTCGTAATAATGTAGTCTCCAAAAATAGTCGGGTAGTCAGTCTTTGAAAAAGCCTCCACCCCAACAGCAATTTGTAAATAATCATTTTGAAGTTCTTTTTTCATCGCTCTATCGTGCTCTGTATCTCCACCGAATAATGCAAATGCATGTGTTTTGTTTTCTTTAAACGATTCATAATATTCGTACTCACTCTTTTTACGACTTTCATTGAGATGGATCCAGATCTCATGTGGGTTATAGAAAAAGACAGGAGCGGTCGGATGCGCATTGTGAAGTGGGAGCACGATATTTTTCCATTGCTGATCGAGGTGTACAAGAGATGCAAGGTCAAAGGTGATACTTTCTCCTTCTGCAAGCTCAAATCTATTTTGTGTTTTTTCAAAGGTATCAATAATTCGCTCACGCCATTCTTCTGAGAGCGCATATATATTTGCACGCTTGATAACAACTTCGTTTGCGACAAGTGCACGGAGTATTTTATATATTGCCTGTATGGTCACAGAAAAACCTACCTGAGAAAGCGTTTTCATAAGGGTTTTGACACTTTGCTCACGCTCAAGAAGGAGCCTAACGATACTGTCTTCGAGTGATTCTTTTTTGGATAATAACATAACTATATTATAACTTTATTTAAACTTTTTGTTTAAAAATATATATAAATACAATATTTTTTTGAAATGTCAATAATTTCCCTTTATAATCACCTCAGAAATTATTTGTTCATTCTAAAAATAAAATATGAAAAAGATAAAAGAATCTATTAAAAACTTTCTTGAAGATACCGCATGGATATTCTATACGGCTGGGACTATAGGCATCTGCCACGTACTTGTGGTCTATACGCCACTTATCAAGGTCATTCAGGGTATTCATCATTTATAGGTGAAAAGGAAAATGGACGAGCCTGCTAGTAAAATCGTCCACTATATTGGAATGTTAAAGAAATTTGAGAGTTCCAACTGACGAGTTCAAAAGAACGAAATAGAAAATATATGAATAAAGACATTAGAAAACAATACAATAACTTTCATGATTTATATACAGAAAACTTTGCTGATGATGAAGTTAGCAATTCCCTTTTCCATAAAACAATAGATTTTAATCTTGAAAAGAAAAAGATTCTTGATGTTGGGTGCGGTGACGGGAAAGACCTTGTTATTCTCTCAAAGAAAACTAAAAAAATTTTTGGTATTGATCCTAGTATTGAATTTCTTAAAAAAGCTCAAATTAATAACCCTTCAGGAATTTTCAAAGAAGCTGTTGGTGAAAAAATCCCATTTCAAAATGAAAGCTTTGATGTTGTAGTTTCAAAGTGGGCAATACAAACATCTACAAATGTTCCAAAAGTATTATCTGAAATGGCTCGAGTATTAAAAAAAGGTGGGTCTCTTGTATTTCTCACAAAACATCCCATCCTCCAGTTCTTACAAAAGATTCGTGATTATGGACATGGAGTTGATTATTACAAGCAACAAATTACTACTTCAAAAATTTACAGTGGAACAATAACAATTAAGGAACCATCTCACACAATTGGCGAATATTTTAATGCAGAGTTTCTCAAAAACTTTGAAATTATTGATTACAAAGAAGGTACTGATTTCCCCGCATCAACACAAATAAATGGGGATACTTACCCGACCTTCTTCATAGTGAAGGCTAAAAAGAAATAATATGAAATACAAAAGTGATTTTGCACAATTCCAAAGCGAATACACAACTAAATATCCAAATTCTCTCCACATGCGCACATACCTTCCCCCACTAAAAGGGAAAAGTGTTCTTGATGTGGGGTGTGGATCAGGTATCGATCTTGCCTTTTTTGCTTCGCAAAAACCAAAGAAGCTTGCAGGATGCGATATTTCACCTGAGCTTGTAATGATCGCAAAACAAAAAGTACCAAGCGCAGAAATACGTAACGATTCATTTTCATACATTTCTCAGAAAAATGAAGTTTTTGATATTGTCTGGAGTAAGTACGCACTAAATTGTACGTTAGATATTATGACACCACTAAAAGAAATATACCGTGTACTAAAAAACAACGGGACAGCAT
Source organism: Candidatus Nomurabacteria bacterium (assembly GCA_020850295.1). Classification (GTDB taxonomy): domain Bacteria; phylum Patescibacteriota; class Minisyncoccia; order Phycocordibacterales; family UBA9973; genus UBA4124. The sequence goes on along the minus strand of JADZEV010000034.1, from coordinate 19,613 downwards.
ACATACAAGTTACCCATCCTTTTAGAACACTATCATTTCTCAAATCAAAAGATTACTTTAGTGAAAAATTGTTAGTTGAGTATCCAGTGAACAATGGGGAAAAACTTGTAGAACCTCATCACACTATATCTTCATGGATTAATGCAATTACAGAGGCTGGTTTCCAAATCATCAAATGCGAAGAAATATTAAACAGACCAAAAGAAGAATACACAGAAGTAATCACTCCTAGTGCAATCATCTTTATTCTTAAAAAATAAATTAAATAACATATGAAAATAATTAATAAAATAAAAAAACTATCTGGTGCTACAAAATTTGCCTCTGTATTAGGTAAGTCAACTATTGATCCAGATACTGAAGAATATAAATCTATTGAAAATATAACAAAAATATTACTGAAACATGGTTATGGAATAATTCATGGTGGTTATGCTGGTGGGGCTATGCAGGCAACAAGTGACACAGCAAATCAATATATATCTGCAAACAGTCTCCCGAGAGAATTTAATATTGGTGTTCCCCAAAAACAACATGATGGTCTATGGGATCGAGTAGAAAATGCTTGCTTTACAGAAGTATCAAATGATATTTTTGAAAGATTAAAAATAGTAACCTCTGGTGATATTGTTGTTATTTGTCCATTAGGCGGAGACGGCACAGAGCTTGAAGAAACAATAATATTTCATGAAAACATTGTAAAAATGGGAATGAATAAATATGGTGGAGCTAATGAAAAAATGACACCTTTAATATTTTTTCAAACTCCAAATGGAACAAATTGGAAAAAACTTATACAAGAGAAAATGAATATTTTAGATGTCTCAATAAGAGATCCTAAGGAATATAACTGGCTTTATTTTGTGAAATCGATAAAAGAATTTGAGAAAATAATCTCTTCAATTTAAATAATAAAAGCTAGAAAATTCCTAACTTTTTATTTAAGCGGCTTTTTCTAACTCTTCAGATAGTTCACCATTTTTAAAATCAAGTAATTCATTTAGTTGATTTATGAAATGATCGTATTCAGCTTTTTCTACTTCATAGCCCATAGCAAAATATTTACCATCTTTTTCGCCAGTATCTTCACCAAAAACAGGTGGCTTTTCCTCAAGTTTGTTGATAGCAAGCTTAAGGTTTTCTTTACTCCAATGCATTTGAGGTGCCCCTTCCATTCCAAATTTCATATACCTATATTATACACCTTTTATTTATACCACCTTAATCCATCGGTTTGGAGGAGTACGGTACCTGATGCTTGAGTTGATATATAAGGAATGTTGAATTGTTTCAAAAGGTCTAGCACTTCTTTGTGAGGGTGGCCGTAAGAGTTGTTTTTACCAGCTGAGATTAGGGCTAGACTTGGAGTTGTAGTCTTGAAATAAGCGGCAGTTGTAGAAGTACGAGAGCCATGGTGTCCGAGTTTGAGAATATCAACATCAAGTAGCTCTGGTACAGATTTAGCTAAGTACTGCTCTATCGGTGCTGGTGAGTCGCCGGTGAAAAGCATAGACCTGTGTCCTGAAACAAACTTCCCTACTACAGAACCAGTGTTCGTTTCCCAGCCGACAACATCTCTATCAGGAAATAGTACTAAAAAATATTCACTATCTGAAAAATCAAACTTCATACCAAAGCGAACAAAAAAGCTAGGTATTTTTTTCTCTTCTACTATTTCCATCAAACCTTTGTATTCTGCTGTCTCCCCTCCAACTTCTGAAGTAAGGAACATATCGACTTTGTATCTTTTTAAAACCTCATCAAGTCCACCGATGTGATCAGCATCAGGGTGTGTTGCTAAGACTATATCAATACTTTTATCGTTCCACGGCATAACTTTGGCAAGCTCGGTCAGTACAGTAGCATCCTTTCCTCCATCGATAAGCATTTGTTTACCATTTTTAGTTTCTATAAAAAAGCTATCTCCTTGACCAACATCAAACATATATACCTTGGACATGTTATCTACTGAGTCTGTATCGGTTCTGGAAGATGAAAAAACTAAGCCTACAGATAAAGCACAAATAACTATAAAAAATATACTGATTCGGGTCACCTTAGAATTCATGTATAATAATTGTATGTTTACAGAACAAAAATTCCAAATAAATAAGCTCGTGGGTATTAGTGATAAAACCATCGAAGAGCACCTCAAGCTCTATAGTGGTTATGTTAAAAATGCTAACGGTATTATAGAAAAGATGGCAAGTTTAGATAGTGAAAAAGACGCCTATATTGTCGGAGAAATGTTCAGAAGATTTAGTTTTGAATGGGGTGGCATGAGAAATCATGAAGTTTATTTTTCTTTGCTTGAAGGCGGAGCAAAAGATTTAAATAATGAAAGTACTCTAGGTAAAAGACTTATGGAATTGTTTGGAAATTATGAAACTTTTCTAAAGGAATTTACTTCACTAGCTTTAACTCGTGGCGTAGGTTGGGCAGTACTTTGGTATGACAAAAAATCTGACAAACTCCTAACTTCTTGGATAGATGAACAACACTTAGGACAGTTAAATGGTTGTCATATGATATTAGCTCTCGATATGTGGGAACATTCATATGTTGCTGACTACCAACCTTCTGGCAAGAAACAATATATCGAAGACTTTTTCAAAAATATTAATTGGTCTGTTGCCGAAAAATATTTTGAAAATGCGCAATAATTTCTTTACGAAAAACTAAACTCAAAAATACTAAATAAAAAAGTGAAACACTCCAGCCAGATATAGCTGGAGTTTGCCATTGTGGAAGTGTTGAGAAAAATGTCAGGACTTTTATAGAAATAGCACCAACAAAACTAGTAATGAAACCAAAAATACTTGCTAGTGGGGACAAGAAAGAAGTTACAAGAACTAAGAGTCCGCCTAGCATGAGTATAGGAATTATCGGAACTAAAAAAATATTAGCAATTGGTGAAACCAATGGAAAAAGTCCAGAAAAATACATAAGATATGGCAACATAAACAAAGGTAAACCAACAGCCAATATCAAAACTTCTCGTAAATTTAATTTGCCAAAATTTGGTAAAAACGAGAGTTTTTCATTAAGAAGTGGTAAAAAGGCAATGATAAAAAATGTAGCCAAAAAAGATAGATGGAAACCAGGATCTACAAATATTGTAGTCGGCGACAAGAAAAAGAAAAAAATAAATGAAACAAGAAGTGCCCGAAAAACATTATAGGTATTAAGTGACATACCAGCGACAAGAGCAATACTTCCCATTATGCCCGCCCGAACTGCTGCCACTCCTGCTCCGCTGACTAAAACTAAAGAAGTGATACCTAAAAATATTATCAACGTTTTTATTTTGTAAGGAACTTTTCTAAATAAAAGTCCTATGAAACCTGCCAAAACAGTAATGTTATAACCTGAAAGAACAAGAGTGTGGAGAGTTCCAGTGTAACGAAAAATATCAGAGAGGTACTTTGGTATTCCGCCCTGAAAACCTACAAGCATTCCAGAGACTATGCCATCAACAGGAAAGTTAATATATTTTGATAAGGTTTCTGCTATGAAACTACGGGCCATAGTAGAGAGTCTAAATATTTTAAACCTTAAGCTTGTACTAGTATCTTTAAGATTTGTTACTTGAGCGTTATTTATGACAGCATCAACACCACGACTTGCCAGATAACCATCATAATCAAAAGTTCTACCTGTATCTGTTACAAAATCCTCAGGAAGCTCCACCTTGCCTCGAACTGAAACTTTATCTCCTGGTAAAAATTTTTGATTCTCACGAATAGTAGCCTGAATATTTACATCTTTATTATCAAGCTGGATTTTTAACAAAGTTTTATCAAGTCTTTGGTCTACTGTTTCTATAACCCCAGTAAAAGCTTGATTACCTAGCGACACATCACTACTTGGTATTATCCAAAATCTCATCGCGCCCAACATTACACTGCTTATTAAAGCCAAGCTCAAAAAAATAGCTTTTTTGTTTCTGAAAAACAAACAAAAGAACACTCCATAAAACAAACTAATGAAAAGTATGTTTAAAATCGAAAGGCCTAAAACATGAAAAAGAATCGCACCTATTAGTAAACTGATACAAAAAAGTACCAACATGATTAATATTATACAGAAATATTTTTTAAATTATAAAAGAGTATTCAATGTATAATCCTGTACCAAAGAAGTCTCTTCTGCTTTTGAGAAAACCTTTTTGTATTTGGCACCTTTTTTACCTTTCACCCTCCTTTCGCATTCTGCCCATGTTTTGTCAGCATAAACCTTACCATCAACCAGAGAAACATAAGAATAAGCCGGCCCCGTTTTCTTGCTGCCTGATGAAGATTTTTTAATTTCTGATTTTGGAGGATTTTCTTCCAAAAGATTTTTATAATCTTTCAGAGAACCTTTGAATAATTTTACTTTTTCTCCTAAGGCCGACTTCACAGCAAGTTCGTCACACCTATCGTTATATATTTGTCCGCTATGACCTGCTACTTTATTTAGGTTTAATTTCTTTCCAAGCTCGTCTCTAATACGCAAAAGTTTTTGCCATTGAGATTTATTTTCAACTGGCTTTTTAAGTGAAGTCATCCAACCATTTCGAATCCATGAATTTAACCAACTTTCTATGCCCTTTAAAACATAAGTTGAATCGACATGAAGTTCTATGGTGTAACCAGGAAAATGTGAAACTGCATAAGAGAGACTTTTGATAACTGCTTCTAGTTCCATTTGGTTATTTGTAGCTGGATTTTGAGCTCCAGAGAGTTCTACTACTTTTGTATCACTCATAAGAACAGCTCCCCAGCCACCAGGACCCGGATTGCCTCTAGATGCTCCGTCTGTATATATAGTCAGTATTTTCATAGTCTTATTATACCAAAGCCTGTATTCTTATTCTCACACCTCCTCTCCATCCAGCTTCAAGCGTACCAACAAATGAAATACTAGCACCTGCGAAAATCTTCTCTTTCATATCAGGGTCTGTAAAGAAATTAAAAGCTGTGGCCTTTCCAAAAGAGTCTTCTAAATTGCATTCTAAATGCTCTTTATTTTTGCCAAACATTTTAGTGATGAAGACTTTTACATTTTCAAACAAAAATAATGGTTCTGGATTTCCAACACCAAACGGTGCAAGAGTACGAAGTTTTTCTAAATGCCTTGTTGTGGCAACACTTAAGTTTGTAGAAATAGCATCAGTATTACCTTTTTCTTCTGCAGTATGGTTTACATTTTTTACAGCTTTATTTAATTCTTCTTCTAGAAAATGAATCTTTTCTTTCGCTACAGCAAAACCTCCAGCTGCTTGGTGCCCACCGGCATGAAGAAGTACCCCTTCAGGAAGAGCCTGAAATATATACGCCGCATGATGCTCGTCTAGCATACGGCACGAGCCTTTGATAAAACCATCCCCTGACTCTCCCCAGACAAAGAAACTTCTGTTATATGTTTCTTGTAATTTGTTAGCCACCAAACCAAGAACGGCTGGACGCCAAGACAAATCACCAAGCACTACTATCTCTGGTAAGTCTCTAGCATCAAGCTTCTTGTGAGATTCTTTAACTATTCTGGCAACCAAAGTTTTGCGCTCATTGTTTATTTTTTCTAACTCTTTAGCTATCACTAGCGCTTCTCTTTGATCTTCTGTAGAGAGGAGTGCGAAAGCAAGCATTGGTGAAGACATTCGTGAAGCAGCATTTAACCGAGGAGCAACAGTAAAGGTTAGATCTGTTTCTGTTAATCTCTCTATGTTCATTCGTTGTTCTCCAAAGAGCGTCCGAAGTCCTATTCTGCGAGTCTTCTTCATAACCATCATGCCATAACTAGCGAGCATTCTATTTTCTCCAACAAGCGGCACCATGTCTGAGAGAGTAGCAAAACCTACCATATCTAAAAGCCATTTTTCCCATCCTTCTTTTATACCAAATTCATCTTTGTGCTTTTCTAAAAATGCACAAACTAAATAAAAAGCCATAGTGGCACCACAAGGATCTTGGTTTGGGTAAGTTCCTTTTTTAGGATGCACCACAGCTAAAGCTGCTGGTAGTCCGCCAGCTGGCGGAGATAATGGCTCATGGTGATCCGTAACTATGACATCTATATTTCTACTTCGCGCATCAGCAACTTCCGAAATTGCAGTAATACCAAGATCAACAGTGATAATGAGAGAAACATCTTTCTTTTCGAGTTCATCTATACCAAGCTTCGACAATCCATAGCCTTCATCATGTCTATCAGGAATATAAACATGAACATTTTCTATATATTTAATAGCTTTGAAAAAATCAATCAACACCACTGCCCCAGGAATACCGTCACAGTCATAATCACTATAAATACCTATTTGCTCACCATTTTTAATAGCTTGATAAAGCCTATCTACTGCGATATTCATGTCTTCAAACAAAGACAGGTCGCCTATTTTATATTCTGGAAAAATAAATTCTTTTTTTTCTTTGTCACTTAGATTTAATCTATCTAGAAGTATTTTCTGTAATTCATCCGGGTTTGGAGTCGTAGGAGTCATGCTAAAGATTGTAACATGTTAAAATAATAAACATGGAAAATGACACAGTATTTGGCAAGATTATAAGAGGAGAAATACCTGCTACTAAGGTTTATGAGGATGAAAAATTTTTAGCATTTTTAGATATAGACCCAGTTACAAAAGGCCATACACTTCTGATACCAAAAGAAAAATATACTTGGATACATGATGTTCCAGATGATTTATTAGCTGAAAGTTTCATAAAAGCAAAAGAGATAATACTGGCTATGGAAAAAGGCATCCCTTGTGATTATGTTCAAGTTGGAGTTGTAGGAAAAGATGTTCCGCATTTCCATATACACTTAATACCTAGAAATCTTTCTGAGGAAGTAATGCAAACAAGCAGACCTCATACTCCTTACCAAGATAAAGAAGAATCTTTATCTTTCGCTGAAAAAATAAAAAGTGGTTTTAAATAAAAAAGACTCCGCAAAAAAGGAGTCTTTTATTGGTTCATTAAAAATATTTATTGACTTTATAAAATTATTTTCATCCTCATAGTAAAGATAGTATCTGAAAGAAATGTTTATTATCACAGGCTCTTTTATTCCTTTGCCTAAATAATAACAATTATATCTTTCGTAAACAGTGTTACCTTTGTCTTTTATTTTCTTATCTATCCTTATAAAATAAGAAGTATCTTCACCGCTAAATGATTTCAAAATCCTAGCTTTAAACGGGTGACTGTAATAAGAAATATCTTCAACAGAGATAACCTTGTTGCTACTTAAGATGCACTTGTCGCATCTTTTTTTAGTAGTTTTTGTTTTTAAAGGTTTTTTACTTTGGTTTTCTTTTTCGGTACTTCCCATGAGCACTGTCATAGAAAGTAACATTAGAGTTAGTATTTTTTTCATGGTGCATGGTTTTTTTAACTGTACTCCTGTAGACAACAATAGTCAACAAAACCCAGGTTTTCCTGGGTTTTTGTGAAGAAGCATGATGAAATTTATATATGGTTTTTCTTGTCTATTTTAAACATTTTACACCAGGCAGTGTCCCTGTAGCAAGATATTCTAGGGTTGCTCCTCCGCCAGTAGAGATAAAGATATGCTTTGTTTCTTGTTTGTTATTTTTTAAAACTTTATCAACGACAGCCCCAGTATCTCCCCCTCCGATAACAGAAAACGCCTTGCTATCTACCATAGCTTTGGCCAAAATCTTAGTAGCCAAAGTAAAACCTCCTTCATACCAACCAGTTGGACCATTCCAAACTACTACTTTTGATTTCTTTATTTTCTCTGCAATAAGAGCCGAGCTCTGCGGACCAATATCTACTATTTTATCTCTTCTACTAACTTCATTTACCAAAAGTTTCTTACTACTTGGTCCACGAAGAACTAAAACATCTATTGGTAAAAGTATTTTTGGAGAAGATAACAAGCTTTTTATTTCTTTTTCATAACCTTTTTCAACTACAGAAACTCCAACTTCAAAACCAGCTGTTTTATAGAATGAATTAAGTATTGCACCTGTAATAATAAGTTGGTCGGCGCTATCTATAAATCTATTTATAAGGGGTATTTTAGTGCTAAACTTTGCTCCTCCTAAAATAAACAAAAATGGATGTTTTTTATTATCTAATAATTTTGATAAAGTTTTAATCTCTTTTTCAAGTTGGATACCAGCATAACTAGGTAAATATTCTGTTACACCAACAACACTAGCGTGCTCTCTATGAGAAACAGAAAAAGCATCGTTAACAAAAATGTCTCCTAAAGTAGCTAGTATTTTAGAGAATTTTGGATCATTTTTTTCTTCTCTTGGATATTGGCGGATATTTTCTAACAAAATCACGGTTTCTGAAGGCAGTTCGTCTATCAAATTAATGATTGTATTGGTTTCTAGTATTTTAGTAGTTAAAAATTTTACAGGAAAATGTTTGGACAAATATATAGCTACTGTTCTAAGAGAAGCTTTTTTATCTCCTAAGTGAGCAACTAGTATTACCTTCATACCTTTTTTTTGAAGAGTTTTTATAGTTTCAAAAGAAGCTTCGATACGACGAGTATCAAGTATCTTGTTTGCCTTCATAGGAACATTGAAATCAACCCTTACTAGAGCCCTCTTACCTTTCATATTTTTTATATCTTTTAAGGTTTTCATTTTAGGAAACTAGAGAAAGTGTTTTTGCTAACTGTTCAAACCTTTTTGCATCTAGACTTATTCTGCCAACTAAAAGACCATTAGCTCCACCTTCAAGAATAAAAGATGTTCCATTTTGCTCATTAACAGATCCTCCATACAAAATAGAAATAGTATTTGCTGTTTTTATATCAACAATATCTGAGATGACTTTGCGTATAAAAATTAACATCTCTCGACACTCAACAGGAGTTGCTTCTCTGGCTGCATTTTTTCCTATAGCCCAAATAGGTTCATAAGCAAAAACTATTTTTTTGAGTTGAGCCTTAGGGATACCCAAAACGATACTTTCTATCTGACTTTTGACTGTACTTAAGTACCATCCTTGAGCATCTCTTTGTTTTTCTCCGATACAAATAATTGGGGTAATTTTTTTCTGTAAAAGAAGAAGGGTTGAAGATAAAACCTGCTCATCTGTTTCACCTCGTTCTCTAGATTCTGAGTGTCCGACAATACAGTGCGAGGTGCCATAAGAGGCAAGCATTTCTGCACTTATCAGACCAGTTTGAGCTTCTTCTGTGCTCGCAGATACAGATTGACCTCCTATGTAGAGAGTGTTTTTAATTGTTTTCGAAATAAAAGGTATATGAATAGACGGAATACAAGAGACTATTTTTATAGATTTTTTATATTTACGAGCAATTTCTAGTGTTTTTTTAGCAAGAGATAATGCTTCAGTGCTTTTCTTTGGTGCCATTTTCCAGTTTCCTATCAGTAATATCATCTCGATATTATAGCACAACACTTTTTAAGCATTATTGCTCACGCCAAGAAGAAATATTCCAAGAACCTCCTGGTCCACTTGAAAAATTGTTGTTAGACAAACCTGATTCATAGGTAATACTAGAGCCACCAGAGACAGTTATTCTATAACCTGTAGCTTCTTTTAAAGCAGCGCCACCTGAGATAGATATAGTTCCGTTTTGAGCATAGGCAATTACAGCACCAGCACCACCTGAGATAGATATAGCGTTAGATGAGTACGAAGTTGAGAGCATCATTAAATAACTTCCTGCTGTGCCTGAACCAGTAGCATGCCCACCTCCCGAAATAGATATGGTTCCATCTGAAACAATAACACCATCGTTTGTAGAATAAGAAGGTGATAGCTCTATTGTTCCGCCACCATTTAAAGTTATATTACCAGTAACCCAAAGAGGCCCTGTAAGAGTTAGTGTTCCGCCGCCACCAACAGAAAGATCTCCAACAATTTTTTTCGGACCCAATATTGCTCCTGCCCAACCAACACTATAGTTCCCCGTATAAACTCCACCTGAAGCAGCTTCATCTTTCCATTGTGTTATGTTTGCCTCTGAAACTGGAAATTGTTGATAGACAGGGTCTGGCTGACTAATACAAGCCTTGTTGTTACCCGTACCATTTTGACAATATATATCTCCTGTAGAATTTACATAATTAACAGTGTTTGCCTGAGCCGTACCAGATATAGTTCCTATGTGAAGCTGGTTCCACTGGCTACCTGATGAACCAGCTATAAGACCATTTACTCCTCCCAAAAACACTTTAAAGAAATAATCTAAACCTGAAGGAGATGTATTGTTCCAAGTACTCGGAGAGCTTCCTATTTTTCCTACTCCGTTAGCATAGCCAGCATTATTAGCCCCAACAATATAATATTTACTAGCAGAAGAGCTGGCATCTATAACAATCCAATATATAGTATTCATAGATAGTATCGGATTTGAGTTAAATGAAATATCTACCCAACCATAAGAGGTCGTAACAGATGAAGCTGTTAATGTTCCAGACGCTAGGACAGAAGATCCTGGAGAACCGCTAGAATCATTAACTATCTTTACTGTTGCATTACTAGGGCTACCATTTTTTTTGATATAAAACTGAAGTTTATTTAAAGGGCTTTCAGTAGAAACTTGAAAACTTTGAGCTATATCTTGTGTGGAGCCAGAGTTACCGAAAACAACATCATAAGCCGGAACACCAGAGCCGTTAGATTGGTCTGCTGTCAAAGATGGACTATTTCCAGAAATAGCAGTGCCTGTAATGACAGCAGAACTATCTCCTGTTATAGGTCCATTTGCATAAACATTACCGTTTATTGTTCCGCTACCACTTAATTCTAAGCCTCCTTGTCCAACTAAAACTCCATAATTAAAAGAAACACCAGTTCCTTGTTGGACTATTAAGTTAATGATTCTATTTCTACTAGAACTGTCTCCTACAGAATTTATTTGTTTTCTGCCACCAGAAATATCGGTTACAGTAGTAACTGCTTGCTGGCTACCGATATTTATAGTTTCTGTTGTTGATACATTTTTATTTGTCTTTAACCTATAAAAAACATCCTCTACGCCAGATTCAGCTATGGCATAACTTCGTTTTGATTCAATAGCATCTTTTGAGCTTTTAACAGAACTTATAGTTGGAGCAGCTAGTCCCATAGATATAGAAGTAGCAATAACAACAAAAAGTATGATAGTTATCATTAGAGCGTTGCCTTTTTGAGTTTGATTTTTATTAATTTTCATAATTATTCTCTAAGAACTACTGTTGTATAAAAAGTTTTTGTTATAAAAGGAGCCCTGGTTGTAGTAAGTGTTAATTTTATTCTAACAGCGTCAGAAGAGGTAGTTGTGATATTCCAAAATGTAAGCTCTGAAACACTAACTTCTGAACTAGAAAGTGAGGTTGTTGCACCTGAAATAGATATTTGCGGAACATTACTAGCTACAGAGATGGTGGCAGTATAAGGAGAAGAACTACTGTCTAATCCTGTTAAAGACAAAACTCCCGGAGAAGAACTAAATGTACTTGCTGAAACAGAAATATTTTTTGCTTGTCTTATTTCGTTTGTGGTTCTACTTAAAAATGTTTCGGCATTTCTTTGTATAGTTCTATATGCGCGAGCATTAGAGTAGGTCTTAATAGAGTAAAGAAGAGACTGTATTACAACAATAGCAATAAGAACGAACAAACTGATATAAATGACCAGCTCGATAATAGAATATCCTTTTGAAAAATTATTTTTCTTCATATTATGTTCTTATATCTGCTATGTAAAATGTTAGAGATTCACTTTTTGACGAACCAGAGGATGTAGTCCAAGAAACAGTTACTGTCCCCTTTCTTGTTCTGGTGTCCAATGTTCCACCACTGCTTGCTATATCATCATTTACATCTCTATAGACTTCTTCAAATGAGATTGTCCTAGTAAAAGAATCTACAGAAGAAGGCGTTGTATTCAAAGTCCATTCTGAACCACTCCACAAAAAGTAATAATTTGTCCCGTTTGATAATAAAGAAATATTTGACCATCCGCCATCTCTTATAGTTTTAGTAGCTTCTTGTCCCTCTTCAAGTAGATAAGATGCCTGAGTTCTTTCAAGAGCGGCAGCAGAAATTCGAACGGTGTTTTGTACAAGACCTAAAAGAAAAATAACTACAGTAGCAGCTACAGCAGTTGCTACAACTACTTCTATTAGAAAAAAACCTTTTTGTTTTTTATTAAAAGAAATCATTTTTAATCTCGAGTGATAACTCCTCCAGAATTAATAGTGATTGTCCGAGAAGTACCACTTGGAATTTGCAATACAATTGTACCATACTGACTTGTAGTTCCTTTTATTCGATCAAATTTTATTTCTGAACCACCGCCTGAAAGAGATATAGATTGCAAAACTACAGGTGATTCAAAGGGTACAGTTTTATTTGTAGGACTAGAAGATGAATATGTTCCACCTGTAAATAAAATTGCTCTATTTGATTCAATCCTAACGCTATAAAAAGTATTGTTGTATGAAGCAAGAGTTCTAGCCCTAGCCTCTTCCAAAAGAGAAACAACTGAATTTGTAGTATTTTGTATTGACTGGTTTTTCCTAAAGTTAACAAAACCTGGAACTGAAATAGTAAGAATAATACCTAAAACAGCGACAACCATTATTATTTCTATTAAAGATAGTCCTTTTTTGAAATTAATCATAAATTATTTTATAGAATCCATTATCGAATACATAGGAGAGAGCATAGAAACAGCAAAGAAACCTACAGCCACACCAATAAATATCATAAGTACGGGCTCTATGATAGTAGAGAGGTCTTTGGTTTTATTATCAACCTCAGCCTCATAAAAAGTAGCTATTTCAAGCAACATAGAACCTAGATTTCCTGTCTCCTCTCCAACTTCTATCATTTCTCCCATCATGACTGGGTAAAGTGTTATTTTTTCTTTAAAAACACTTGATATTGAAGCTCCTTTTTGGACAACTTCTTCTACCTCAGAGAGAACTTCTTTGTAATAAACATTTTGAACAACTTCTTTTGTTATACCTATGGCTCGACCAATTGAAACTCCTGAGCTAAGTAAAGAAGACATAGTTCTTGTTGTTCTAGCTGTGTTAACCTCTTTGACAATTGTACCTATAACAGGAAGCCTAACAACAAGCCAGTCAATCTTCCTTTTAACTTTAGGCATTTTAAGAGCAAAAATAATACCAACAACCAAAACTAGAACTATTAAAATAAAGGTAAGAAAATTATTTGATAAAAAGTCACTAAGACCAACAACTAGCCTAGTAGATGCGGGAAGCTCTGTACCAAGCTCTTTAAATGTCTTGGTCAGTGTTGGAACAACATAAACAAACATCAATACTCCTATAATAACAATCGCAGCCAAGATAATAGAGGGGTACATCATGGCACTTTTTACTTTTTTATTTAGTGCATAAGTTTTTTCAAGATTTAATCCTATTTCATTTAAGGTATTTGGAAGTCCTCCTGACTCCTCTCCTGCTTTTACCATAGCAACAAATAAAGCTGAAAAAACTTTTGGATATTTAGCCAAACCATCAGATAAGGTCCCTCCTTTATTTATAGTTTCAGACAAATCCTCAATGATTGTTTTAAAATATTTGTTTTTTGTTTGTTTAGAAAGAACTTGCAGAGCTCTAGAAATAGAAAGTCCTGCTTTTAACATTCCTGACAGGTTCTTTGTTAGCAATATTTTTTCACTTAGCTTGATCTTACCTGTCCCAAATGAAATAGAGTTTAGTTTCGCAAATATTCCTCCCGATGACTGGTTTACAAATATAGGAGTTAATCCCATATTTCTGATAGTATTTATAGCTTCAACTTTGTCACGAGCTTCAACAACACCTTCGGATGGTACATTATTTGGATTCCTAGCCTTATAAGAAAATTTCATATCTATATAAGTGTATCAAATTTTATATATGTTTGTTTGTTAAATTAAAGTTACTCACTAACCACACGCAAGACTTCGTCTATTGTTGTGTTTCCTTGTATCGCTTGGAAGATACCGTCTTCTATCATAGTCATCATGCCTTCTTTCTTTCCTTGTGCTTCTACCTCGTCAGATGAGCCTCCTCGAAGAATTATTTCCTTTATGGCTGGAGAGATTTTTAAAGCCTCATGAATACCAACTCGTCCTTTATATCCATCTTTTGATTCTTCACTTTCTTTTGGTTTGAAAAATGGTATTTCTTTCCAAGGAGTTCCAGGTTTTATTATTTTTTCTGACTCAAGAAATGGTCTAAGGTGATCTAGATCTATAACATCACCAAGCGCTTTTAGTTCTCCGTCTGACAAGAAGTATTGTTCTTTGTTACTAGTTAGTCTTCTAACCAATCTTTGCGCAATAATAACTTTAGCAGTTGAAACTATAAGAAAAGGCTCTACTCCCATATCAATAAGTCTAGGTATTGCTCCGGCCGCACTGTTTGTGTGAATAGTAGAGAGAACCAAGTGTCCGGTTAGAGCAGCATTAACGGCAAGTGAAGCCGTTTCCCCGTCTCGAATCTCTCCTACCATTATAATATTTGGGTCTTGTCGAAGTAGCGCGCGAAGTCCATTAGCAAAAGTCATGCCTATTTCACTTTTAACTTGAGTTTGATTTATTCTCGGCATTTGATATTCGATAGGATCTTCAACTGTTGAGATATTAACTTCTGGAGTATTTAAAATATCAAGCATTGTATAAAGAGTTGTTGTCTTACCAGAGCCTGTCGGACCAGAAGCAAGTACAATACCTGAGTGCTGCTTCATACCTTCATGTATCCTCTCTAAACTCTCTCCGTGAAAACCAAGGCCTTCTAGAGTAAAACCGCTTGTTCCTTCACGCAAAATACGGATAACTGTTTTTTCTCCATAATATGTCGGGAGTGTTGAAACACGAAAAGACACCGGCATTTCATCCATGACTATTTTAAATCTTCCGTCTTGAGGAAGTCTTTTTTCATCAAGCTTTAAGTTCGATAATACTTTGATACGAGCAGTTACTGCAGGGGCTGCTTCTTTTGGCAAAGTCATGGCATCGTGAAGTATGCCATCTATACGGTAACGAATTATTAAGGATTCTTCCCCTGGCTCTATGTGTATATCAGAGGTGTTTTGTAAGATTGCATGAGAAATAAGAGAGTCCACTATTTTAATGACCGGCAAATCTTCTGCCATTTCCTTAAGATCTTTTTCGGTGGTTTTATCATCCTTGTCTTCTATCTTTTGCAAACTACCAACCTCTTTTTGGATTATAGAATCAAATTCTGCCTGAAGAGATTTTTTATATTGAACTAATACACTTTTTATAGATTCACTGTCTGTAAGCCTAGGCAATATCCGCAGACCTGTTTTCTTTTTAACGAAATCAATGGCTGGTAGATTGTCTATATCTAGCATGCAGATTTCAAGATCAGTACCTCGTTTTTTGTAAGCAACAATATTGTATTTGCGAGCAATAGCTTCAGGGATCATTTGAAGAATCTCTCTGTCTATTTTTTCTTTTTCGAGGTTTAAATAAGGTATACCAAGTATATAAGCATGAAGTTTTTGTAATTCAGACTCTTTTACCTTACCAGAAGATAAAAGAAATTCTGAAAGACTTATACCTTTTTTTTGTCTCTCTTTTTCAAACTTTGCCAAGTCATCAACTGATACGATGTTTGTATCTAGTAATAAGCTTTGAAGTTTTGCTTCATCAACAACCATTATGGTTATATTGTATCATGATAAAAAACAAAAAAGCCCGAGATGGCTTTTTTGTTTTAACTTTAGAATTCTATAAATAAGAATTTTTTCTTGAGTGTAACGGTTGCTTGATCAGAGCCAGAGAGTGAACCATTAATACAGTTGATAGTATAAGTTGTATTTGTAGTTGGGCTAACTATTACACCAATAGAGTTGTTTGTGGCCCCACCTGTATTAAATCCTATACCTGAACAACTAGTTGCTCCAGAAGAAATCCATGTAAGAGTTGATGTTTCTCCTGAGTTGATCCTATCTGGTGTAGCAGTAAGCTCAACCGTAATACCTGGACCAGCAGTTAATACTGTAACTGTCTTTTGATCAAAAGCACTTCCATAAGCCCCAGTACAATCAATCCTAAATGTTGTAGTAGAGCTAAGTGCCCCTGTTGATTCGTGAGGATATGTACTATTTGTAGGTTTTGATCCTGACCAACCACCACTTGCAGTACAAGAAGTTACATTACTACTTACCCAAGACAAAGTTGCTGCGTTTCCTGAGAACAAAGACATCGGCGAAGCTGTCAAGCTTACTGAAGCTTGTACTGCTTGACAATAAGTTCCATTCCAAGAACTTCCTGAAGCACAAGAAGATGTAACTGTTTTTGAATCAAGCAAAGTTGTTCCATCTTTTAAGTTAAAAACAGTTGATGGATAAGCAACCCAAACCTGAAGCGGTGTTGCGTTGTTTGCAAGAGTAGATAATAAACTACTTGTATTTCCATCTTCAAGCCTAGGAGAAGTTGCCCCAGATGTGGTCCATGTAGCACCAGTAACAGTACAAGTACTTGCTCCAACAGATATGGTACAAGAGTTTGGAGAGACTGTTAGAGAACCAGAAGCTGCAGAAGAAGAAACTGTTATCTGCATTGAATCAAAAGCTCCAGTGCCCTGATTATCTACCGCAACAAGTCTAAACAAATAAACTCCTGGCACTGTCATACCTGTTATATTGGTTGTTAAAGAACTTGGACTAACTATCGTTGCTGTTGCTGGCCCACCTCTAGATGACCAGTTAACAGAAGCTATTGATCCGTCAGGGTCTGAAGCTGTACCAGTAACAACCTGAGAGCTAGTTGGCAAAGAAATATTATAATCAGGACCAGCATCAACTACAGGGGGTTGATTTGGATCAACTGTATATCCAACGGGCAAACCGTTATACTCCCAAATAGCAAAGGCTTTTGAAGAAAGACCTAGAACCAAAACACAAACTATAAAAATAAATTTAAAATTTTTCATATATTTTTTCATATGCTAATTATTGTGGTGTTGAGTTACCACAAGCCTTATAACTTGGAGAAGCATAACATCCTAAATATCTATAATAACCTCCACATCCTGGTATAAACTGCACTGGATCATAAGGACCGGCAAAAATTTGCCCTGGTGTACAAGTCAAAGGTATAACATCTCCATTAGGATCTCCAGGAAGAACTAGATAATAAGGAGCAGTGGTGTTGTCTATACAGGTACTGGTTCCATCACAAGCGTTTTTGTTATGTACTAAATATCCATCAGCAAAGTATGTTCTATCACCAGATAGAACAAAGTTATAAAGAGGTGTAGTCTCTGGAACTATCTCTCTTTCAATAGAAGTTATTTTTGTTTGCCCTTTCTCTGTGATAAGAACATCTCCTACTTCTAGTTTTGTAACAGTTATGCCGATGTTTTCTTGATTTGTTTTATCAGGATTAATAGATTTCCAACCTTCTGTTGTCTTAAAAGGATGCTCTTGTGTTACAAAAGCGCGACCACCGTTAAATCCATAAATGATTCCTTCTGATTTTGGTGGCCTATGATAAGCAAGGACTACATTGTTTGTCTTTTCGCCTTTCAAAACATCGCCTATTTTTACATCTTGGATATTTTTATAAGTTCCGTCAGCCATTTCAACTTTCGTATCTGCTATAAAACAAACGAAGTAGGATTCTGGCCCTGTTCCAGAACCTGTTCCTATTGGTTTTAGTTCATAATCAACACCTGTCTCAAACTCTATAGCATAAGAACCTGATGGCGAAGGAGATGTAAAGGTTGAGTTATCCATTAAAGGTGCAAAGCCTGTGTCACCACCAGCAGGAATAGTTACAGGTGCCATAAGTTCTGCTAAAGGATAAGGTCCGCCTGTACCCGTATCATTGGAAGCTCTAAGTCTTACATTCACACTTAATGAGCAAGTATTACGAATTTTCCATTTAACAGTCATTTGAGAGTTAGAAGCGTAAGAAGAAGGATCTACATAAACTTCAGAAATAACACAAAGAGTGTCATCTGGGCCGTATGAAGCATATGTATCAGCAGAAGCTTTTGTATAAGAAAACAAACTAATAGCTCCAACTAATAAAATCATTGGCAAAATAGTCATCGTAGAAGTTGAAGCATTACTACTTTCTAGAACATCTGGTTTTTTGTTTTTCTTTAGCATAGAAACTAGAGCTATTAACAAAATCAAACCTCCTATAACAAAAATTATTTTATTGTCCGAGCCTGCTTTAGATGAAGAGAAACTTTTCTGGTCGAGGATATTTCCATTTGCATCTTTTATAGATACAGAAACCATAGGGCTCTTACAGTTTTTTGTGATATTAAACATTGTCTCTACAGAACTTCTATCTATAGACTTTTGAATACTATCAGCACACATATTACCTTTATGATCAGTCAAATTAGCTTCCATAGAAATATCTTTTGTTGTAGTTAACCAAACAAAAGTCATCTTTGCTGTTTCACCTTTTTTATAATAACCACTATCTAAAGATATATTTGAAATAGTTGCACTATCCCCTTTGACTATCATGTCAAAAATAACAGCATTCGAAACCATGTTATCTGAAACTAAACCAAAAGAGATATTGTATTTTTGTGGTTTTGCTGGAAAAGGAATTTTTATAGAAATATTTTTCTTTTCATTTGGCTTAAAAGATACTGGCGCATTATCTACAGAAGAGTCTACTTTTTGACCGAAAGAGCTTTGTTCTTTTATTTCAAATTTCGGTGAAACTGAAACTTCAGAATTTGACTTATTTGTAACATCACAACTCACAACTAAAGACTGCCCTGGATTTAGAGATACTGGAACACTAAAAAGTCCGTACAATTTTTTGTTTTGTTCTATATTTGTTGTACAAGAAGCATTATCTATCAAAATACTCTCTTCAGAACCTGCTAAACTAATTTCTCCCAAATCATATAAGCCGAAAGGAAATCCTGAGCTATTTCTAGCTGACAGAAGAACTTTATAAACACCAGATAATGAACTTGGTGCACTATATAATAGACTTTTCTTTATACTAGAGTTTTCAGCAAGATTAATACTCTCTTCATATATCTTTTGGTCTGCAACAATTTCTAGACCTGACTGACTTGAGACAAGTTCAACAGCATAATACAACCCACTTTGAACGCCTTCTTTATTTGAGAGAGAAAAACTAATATTAAGATTGTTTCCATTTTGAGAAACTATTTGTGCATCAACTATGTTAACAGAGGCTACTAATAAGCTTTTGTTTGTTTGCGCCAAAACAGGACTGAAAGAGAATAAAGAAATAGAGAACAGAGACAAAATTAAAGAAGTTATAAAAGTTTTTTTATGCATATGAAAAATATTAATAATACTTTATAAGTATAACATTTAAATTTGATCTAGAGTAAATAAAAAAATCCACCCGAAAAATATTCGAGTGGATTATAGTCCCCCACTAAGGGACAAGTTCGTAAATTTCAACACGGGGAGAGCCGTTATAAACATACTCTACCCTAAAACGGAAACCGTCATGGTATATCAAATTTCTGGCTGGCTGACCTGAGCCACTAAATTGCAATACTTTAGTACTAGGATTAAATGTATAAGTTCCAGTACCACTGCTTATGCAACTAGTGTTTGGACCTCTTTCATAATCAGCTCTAAGATTTCGATAAAAAATATACCTGGCATCTACATCACAAGGTGT
>JADZEV010000033.1 GCA_020850295.1 Candidatus Nomurabacteria bacterium | reverse complement strand
GGAAAATTCGCTAACTCTTTTCCTTTTATTATAAACTGCACGGCATACTCAAAAAGCTCCCATCCAATCCCTACTATTAATACAAAAAGTAGTGTTGCTACTAATTTTTCTTTTGTTGTTATTTTTAGAATTTTTTGGGAAAAAAATGCACCAAAAATAAGTCCTAAAAAAACACCTCCCAATATATGCATTGGTATATCAAACCATCTCATAGCACTATACCAATAAAAAACACTGGCTAGACTATTTATAAGCCATATAAATAATATTGTTATGCAAGCAAGTATAAGGAGTTTTTTATGCATGATTTATTATCTCACAATGTGGAAGAAAATAGAAAAAACCATTCCAAAGAATGGTTTTTTCTTACGGCTATCTGATCAACTAGTACCCTAGCTTGAAAGCCAAGTGGGTTTTCTGGACACTAGAGATATCAAAAAATTATAAATAAAGTTCTGATACCTCATAATGCCACGGGAAATCCCATACAAAAAATGTTCTAGGTACTAATTGTAAATAGCCGTACTTTTATTATGTTCTCTTTGTTTGTAAAAAACAATATAGACAGCAAGAAAAAGTAGTGTCGAGCAATCCTTAAAAACAAGTCGAAGATATTTTATTACTTACTTAGGTGGGAAGGTTTACGTTGTGTAAACTTTTCATGTACTGATTCATATTCAAAAAGTTCGTTACCTGCAAACCAGTGAGCAATTTCCTGTTTTGCTTCTTCTGCATCACCTGAAGCATGAATGACATTTGGAATAGCTAAGTTATTATTATCAAGATGTGCAAAACTATGGTGTGAATAATCTCCGCGGACGGTTCCAGGCAATGCAACTTTTGACTCAGTGGCTCCAACCATCTTACGAACTAAACTTGCTGCATCAATACCTTCGAGAACAACAGCAATTACTGGTCCTTCACTCATCATAGCAAGTAATGCATCAAAAGTTTTTTGACCTCGACGAGAAACTATTTTCCCAACCGTTTCGTAGTGATGAAAATAATGATCACGATCGGGTGCGACCATCTTCATACCAACAATTTTGAGCCCCACTTTCTCAAATCGAGAAAGTATTTCGCCAACAATACCACGCTGTACCGAATCAGGTTTAAAAATAATAAGAGTTTGTTCTTCTTTTTGATGTTTCATAGACACTAATCCTATCATGCCAAATAAAAAAACCGCAAATCATGGATATTTGCGGTTTTTGATTCACAATTAAGCTGGGTTAAATACTTTGTTTACCTTATCCCACTGCCAACACATTTCTTCGTGTAAAAGAAGTTCCCCTTTAAATTGTTGAGGTTTTAAATCTATTACAAAAATGGATTGTAAAGAGATTTTTTCCAAAAAGAAAGGTGCGGATTTTTCTTTTGAAAGAATTTCTGTAATTTTTTTCAACCTAAACTCTGAAAATTCTTTAAAATGAAAAACAAATGGGTGATGTAAAAAAATAGTATTCTCTCCTGGTATTCTTTTGCCCTTTCTCTTTTGGTCCATAATAAGATCGTCTGAAAAAAGAACATCTACTCTACTCTCATCTAATGAACGACACCAAAAAATAAACTTACATAGATCAAGCGGCTCATGATCTACCTTTTTATCTGATCTAAATTGAGCAAAAAAAGATATATAAAGAGCTTTTTGACGAGATTCTTTTCCAATCAACGAGTCATACAATTGACCTACAGAAGAATTTAAATCAAATAAAATATTCATGTTTTAATAGTTTTTCTTGATACTACAAGAACCACTATAAATGTCAATTACATCTTCTCAGGAGTCTCGATACCTAAAACCCAAAGACCGTTTATGAGTGTTTGGCGAACAGCAGAAACTACATAGAGCCTGTAAGCTGTTGCCTCTTTGTCTTCATCAACAATCTTAGCTTGCCCGTACCAAGAGTTAAATTCTTGAGCAATATCCAACAAATAAGTCACTATATAGTGTGGTGCCCATTCTCTTTGTGATCTAGAGATCACTTCTAAAAACCTAGCTATTAATCTCTCTAGTGTTTCTGTGCCCTCTATAGGATTTTCAATACTTGGATTTATACCTAAAGATTTTGCTTTCTCTATAAGTGAACCAGCACGCACAGCAGTGTACTGCAAATATGGACCACTATCTCCTTCAAATGACAGCGAGGTCTCTGGATCAAAGTTTATATCCTTACCAGCTTGAGTTCTAAGAATTGCAAACTTGATAGCTGATATAGCTATAATTTTAGCTGAAGAGTTTTCTATATCAGGGTTTTTTTCTTTTACTTCTTCTATAATTGTGTTTAATATATCCTCAACTATTGGAGTATTTCCGAGTCTTGAAGACATCTTTTGGCCTTTGAAGCTCATTCGTCCGTGATATCTATGAAAACTTTTTTCTTGCCAAGCAGGATTTATTTTACCACCAGCATCAAGAACTACTTGAAAATGAGACACCTGTTGACCATCTGTTACAAAGATAGATTGGTCTGGATTGTATGATTTAAATTTCAAATCAAGGAGCCCCAAGTCTTTAGCTTCATATGTTGGGTTGCCTTGGCTATTTATAAAAACAGAAGTGTGAAGTTTTTTATTTTCTTCTGGTACATAAACTATGGCACCTTCACTTTCGGAGAAAACCTTTGGTGTATTTTCAATCACTATTCTCTTGCCATCTACGCCAGCTTCGCTTTCATATATATAGCTATCAAATTCTGACCCAAGATCCTTAACTATATTTTCAAAATATTCAATATTAAATTCTTTACATATATTAAAAAGTCTTAATTCTGGTGAATCTTTCTGAGCATACAGATTGTCAGCTATTTCTTTAACTCTATAAACGATACTTCCGCAAGGTTGCTCTTTTTCAGCTTCTTCATACTTTCTAACACCTTCTACATATGCTTCCCCTAATATTGAAACATCAGAAGGAGTAAAATTTTCTCCGTATTTTTCAAGAAGTATGTATATGGCTTTTGCCACTCCGAGAGATATGTCGGAAGGAAAAGAGATAGGTGTTGCCTGTGCTCCAGAAGATTTGGCTAATCTATAAAGAGATTCACCAATAGTATTGTTCATCAAGTGTCCTATGTGAAATGGCTTGAAAAGATTTGGACTTGAATGTTCGACTAATATTTTCTGACCTTTATAAACTTCTGTGTTACCCCATTCTTTATCTTGTCCGCAGGACAGCCCTGCGATAAAAATTTCTCGCTTGAGAGTAAAATTTATAAAACCAGGACCAGCGATTTCTATCTTTTCAATTCCCTCTATATTTTGTTTTTCTAATTCTGCTAATATTTGTCCTGCTATCTCTAAAGGATTTTTACCTATCTTTTTGCCGGCAATAAGGGCAACATTTGTTGCGTAATCACCATTTGATAGCTCTTTTGGATGCTCAAGTGAAAAATCTATACCAGAGAGATTATACTCCCTAAGCGCTTTATTTATACCTTCTATAAGACTTTGTTCCATGTATCAAAACTATACCAGAAAATACACCTTATGCTACTTCCCAGAACTACCAAAACCAGTATCTCCTCTGTGGCTATCAGATAAGGTTTCTGCCATTTCAAATTCTGCATGTTCGAACTTTTGGATTATCATTTGAGCAACCTTGTCTCCTTTTGAGAAAGTATAAGACTCAGAACCAAGGTTTATCATTCCTACCACCACTTCTCCTCTATACCCTGAGTCTATAACGCCACCCAGAACCTTCAGTCCATTTTTAATAGCAATACTGCTTTTATCCCAAACTAGACCAACATAACCATCTGGAATTTCAAGTGCTACCCCTGTCGGTATAGTTATTTGAATCATAGGTTCCAAGGTTATTTGTTCCCTGGTATACAAATCAAAACCTGCATCGCCTTCTTTGGCATAACCAATATTTTTCAATGTGCCATCTAATCTTTTAACCTTTATTTTCATAAGCAAATATTAGCACATTTGACTTTGCTCAGTTTATAGGTAAAGTTAAGAAAAAATTTAACATATGAATAAAGCTCGTTTTTTTGTAGTAATACATGCACTTACTGGTCACTATGGACTTAGCCATGCTATTTCCCAAACAAAAATTGCGAAAGATTCTGGAGCAGATGGGGTTTTACTTATTCCAGATTATGAGAAAGGTTTTGAAAAGAAAGCAACCTCGGAAGACCTTGTTTTATTTTTTAAAATTATTGAACAAAAAGTTCCTGGTTTTCCGATTGGTCTTAATTTTTTAAGAAAATCTGGAGAAGTATCAAAACACGTCTATGCTACAAAACCAAACTTTTTACAATCAGATGCCAGTTCAATCGAAGGTATTGATTTGAATAAAATTAGCTCTACAGAGTTATTTTGTGGTGTTGCCTTTAAATATTCACGTAATGAAAATCTATCTGGTGAAAAATTGAAAGAGCATTGTGAAAAAGTATCATCTATCTGCCATGTTCCTACTACTTCAGGTACTGCAACAGGAAGATCTGCGTCTACTTCAAAAATAAAAGAGGTCAGATCCTATCTCCCTGTTGAAAAGCGACTTGGTATAGCAAGTGGCGTTGATGATAAAAATATCAAAACCTATCTAGATTTAGGTGTGACTGATTTTCTTGTAGCTACATCGCTCATAGATCATGTTGATGAAAACGAATGCGATATATTAGATACTAAAAAAGTTCATAATTTATCAGAGATAATTCACAAGCACTAAAACATAGCCCTGTTTAATCAGGGCTTTTTATTTGACTTTTTTGTCCGAAAGAGTAATCTGAAACAAAATATTCATTTAAAAAAATAAATATGCAACAGTATTTAGACTTATTACAGCACACCCTTGAAAAAGGAAATCACAAATCTGACCGTACAGGCACAGGAACAAAAAGTGTTTTTGGTTATCAAATGAGGTTTGACTTGAGCGAAGGATTTCCCTTGGTCACAACAAAAAAGGTTCATTTAAAAAGCATTATTCATGAACTTCTTTGGTTTCTAAGAGGAGAAACAAATACAAAGTATCTAAAAGAAAACGGTGTAACTATCTGGGACGAATGGGCTGATGAAAATGGAGACCTTGGTCCTGTATATGGAAAACAATGGCGTAGCTGGGAAAATATTGTTTTTGTACCAACAACTCCGATAGGAGGTGGTTTTGAAACAGAAATAGTACCAGAAAGATATGAAAAACAGTCTTTTGATCAGATAAAAAATTTGATCAACATGCTTGAAAAAAGTCCTGATAGCCGACGACTTATAGTATCTGCATGGAATGTGGCAGATCTTGATAAAATGGCGCTTATGCCATGCCATTGTTTCTTTCAATTTGAAAGCCACAAAATCTCAGAGGATGAAAGAAGAAGGCTTTGGACCAAAAAAATAGATAAGAGTGAGATCTATACTGAAAAAATGAATACAAAATCACTTGATTTGGTTGGTGCTCCTACAAGAGTTTTGAGTTGCCAGCTTTATCAAAGAAGTGCTGATGTTTTCCTTGGAGTTCCATTTAACATTGCCTCTTATGCACTACTTACAATGATGGTTGCCCAAGTGGTAAATATGTTTCCTGGAGATTTTGTTCACACCTTTGGTGATGTACATATTTATAAAAATCACATGGAGCAAGTTAAGCTTCAGCTTAGCAGAGAACCACTTCCTCTACCAAAGATGAAAATAAACCCTAAGGTAAAAAGTATACTTGGATTCAGTTTTGAAGATTTTACTTTGGAGGATTATCAACATCATGAGGCAATCAAAGCTCCTGTTGCGGTTTAAATTTTAAGACCTTGATTTTTCAGGGTTTTTTATTTTGATGGACAAATTATGAAATCAGTGTAGTATTTGAAAAAACATTAAAATATGATAATAACAAAACCAGTTAACAGCATTGTCGCTTGTGACTTTCATATGACTATAGGACACGGTCCTGAAATGCCTGGGTGGCAAATTACAGATGATTATCTTTTAAACTTTATCCCTAAAACAAAAGGTGACCCCTGTATAATGGGAAGCATCACTGCAAAGACTTTAATTAGCCCCTTAAAGGGAAGACCTTGCATTGCGGTAACCACCAATAGAGAAACACGGGAATGGCTTTACGGAAATGGGTTTATTGTTACTAATAGCTACTGGGAAGCATTATTAATAGCTCAAAAAATACCTGAAGGAAAGGCAATCTGGAATATTGGCGGAGGTCAAACGTACAAATGGTTTAGAGAAAACGTACCACCAAAAGAAATACACATTACAAAAATTCAAAACACCTATCCTGGTGAAAATGAAATCAAATTTTGTGGTTTTCCCGAAGATCAATACAATATTGATTTAAGTAGGAGCCTAGAAATCAAAAAACGATTACCTAAAACAAATAATGAAAAAGACCGAGGTAACACAGACGATGCTATTGTTGAGGTTTATGTTAGAGAATATTAACTTCAACAAAAATCCCTCACTTTATAAGTGAGGGATTTTTTATTTTGTATTTTTTAGATATTAATCAACAACTTCGATACCGGCGCTTCGGGCTGAGCCAGCTACTATTTTCATAGCGGCTTCAACATCGTTTGCGTTTAAGTCTGGCATCTTGCGCTCTGCTATTTGTTTTAGTTGAGCTTTTGTTATTTTACCTGCTTTTGAAGTACGAG
>JADZEV010000032.1 GCA_020850295.1 Candidatus Nomurabacteria bacterium | reverse complement strand
CTTATACTTTTGGCTGTTACAGCTGTTTCTTCAGTTGCTAATGTAGGGGATTTTGCTGTTGGGAGTGAGCTACTTCGACTTTTTGTTTTAGGCGGAGCGGTTTCGGTAATACTTTATTTTGTTAGTAAATACATTTTACCCGGTCTTATATCTTTTGTGGGAGGAAATCAAGAGGTTTTGTTTATTTTCTCAATTGCTTGGGGCTTAGGTTTATCTTCACTTTTTCATGCAATAGGTTTTTCTATTGAAATAGGAGCATTGGTTGCGGGAGTTATGCTCGCTGTTTCTCCGTTTGCTTATGAAATAGGAGCCAGAATGAAACCGCTTAGGGATTTCTTTATTTTGATTTTCTTTATCTTGCTTGGTGCCCAAATGGTATTAAGCCAGCTGTCGATTATCTTAATGCCGGCTTTGATATTGTCAGCTTTTGTATTGGTAGGAAATCCTCTAATTGTTTTTATACTCATGAATGTTTTGAAATATAGAACTAGAACTTCATTTATGGCAGGGTTAACAGTAGCTCAAATTAGTGAATTTTCTCTAATATTGGTTGCGCTTGGTCTTAGCTTAGGTCATATAAGTGAAAAAGTTGTTTCTTTGGTTACCTTGGTGGGGATAATAACTATTGCTGGATCTACTTATCTCATACTTTATGCTGACAATATTTATAAGTGGTTATTTAAATTCTTAAAGCTAATTTCTATTTACAAAAAAACTAAACCCGAAAAAGAAACAGGAGAAAATACTCCAGATATAATAATCTTTGGTTACGATCGGGTTGGGCACGAGTTTGTTGATGCTGCTTCAAAAATAAGTAACAATTTTATTGTAGTTGATTACAACCCTAAATCTATTAAAAATTTAGAGAAAGAAAATATTCCTTTTAGATATGGTGATGCTGAAGATATGGAGTTTTTGCAAGAAATAAGCTTTACTTTTTCTAGACTTGTTATCTCTACTATACCTGAACACAAAATAAGTCTTTTGTTAGTAAAACACTATCGTAAGTATAATAAAGATGGCACTATAATAGTTTTAGCTCACAACACTATTGATGCCAAAGAACTCTATGGAGCAGGCGCTTCTTATGTTGTTATGCCACACTATTTAGGAGCAGAATACGCAGCTAAAATGATCTCTGTTAATGGTCTTGATTCAAAAGGTATTCTTGAAGAAGGGAAAAAGCATTTATTAAGAATTTAAATTAAAATTCCCCAAAATGGGGAATTTTAATTTATTTCTTTTTTGTAATCTTTTTCTTTTTAGCTATTTTTTCAGCCAGCATAGCGTGTTTTTTCTCTAGTCTCTTTTTTGTCTTGTGAGATCGTTTTGATTTAACGCCTCCTTTTAATGATGTTGTTCTTTTTCCCATAATTATTTTTTAACCTGTATAGATAGGATTATAAGGCATAAATATTAAATAAACTAATTTTTATCAAAAAATAAAAAGTGCTATATTCATATAACTATGAAAATCTTGGTCAAAGACAAAATGCAAAAAAACTACTCTTACGAGACTATTGAGCCAATGGGTAAAAATTTTGCCAAGGGTTTTAAGCCTGATTTAACACCAAAACAAATGCTAGCTATGGGGGTATTTGGTGGAAAATATATGACTGATTGCCAAAAAGAATTTCCAAAAGATTGGTTTACTAAGGCAAAACTCTCTCCAGGCAAAAAAGATGCAAAAATAAATTATTTTAAGGTTAATGCCAGCCAGTCTTTAAAAATTTGGCAGGAAAAAGGTTGGATATATGCAAATGATCCTCGAGGTTGGTTTCAGTGGTATTGCCGGTATTATATGGGTCGCAGGATCCCTAAAGAAGATGAAAGACAAATAAAGAGATGGCAAAAAATGACTCGCCATGTTAGATGGTTACAAAATGCTTGTCGCAGAGAAGATATTTTTTGCAGACCAAGACAACGCCAAGCTCTCCTTCATTGGGCTTATGATAGTCGTAAACTCTAGTTTGTTATAATAGCTTTACTTTATGACTCAAAAGCAGGCATTAACTATACTCAAAACAGGTGCAAATGTTTTTCTAACAGGGGAACCAGGTAGCGGTAAAACCCATGTTACCAGAGCGTTTATATCTTATCTTCGTGACCACGGCATAGAGCCAGCCATCACGGCTTCAACCGGTATTGCTGCAACACATATCCACGGTATGACCATACATGCTTGGAGTGGTTTAGGTATAAAAAATTCTTTAGATGCTTATGACTTAGATGCACTTTCAACAAAAGAGTATTTAGTCAGGAGAATAAACAATGCAAAAGTTTTGATAATAGATGAAGTTTCTATGTTAAGTGCGCAAACTCTATCTATGGTTGATGTTATATGTCGAACTCTTCGAGGTTCTCCTGAAGCATTTGGTGGACTACAAGTTGTTTTGGTTGGGGATTTTTTTCAATTGCCACCTATTTCGAAACTTGGCTCTCCGGCACATTTTGCTTATCTAAGTCCATCCTGGAAAAATTTAAAACTTATAACTTGCTATCTTAGTGAACAACACAGGCAAGAAGATAGTTCGCTACTTTCACTTCTTTCGGCTATAAGAACAAATTCTTTAGAAGATTTTCATCATGAAGAATTACAATCTCGAACAAAAAATAAATCTAAATCATCAGAAAATACTACAGAACTTTTTACTAAAAATATCGCAGTTGACGCCTTAAACGAAGAAAGGCTTGCTTCACTTACACAAAAAGAAGAACTTTTTCTAATGGATACAAAAGGTAGCAAGGCTTTGGTTGAGGGCTTAAAAAAAGGCTGCCTTTCTCCAGAAGAACTAAAACTCAAAGTAGGAGCTGTAGTTATGTGCACAAAAAATAATCCCCAAATAGGCTTTGCTAATGGTACTTTAGGCAAAGTTGTATCTTTTGAAGCGGGAACTCATTATCCAATAATAGAACTTAGAGATGGCAGGAAACTCTCTATACCTCATATGGATTGGGTCGTGGAAGAGGATGGCAAGGTAAAGGCGCGTATTTCTCAAATACCACTTCGACTAGCTTGGGCTATAACTGTACACAAAAGTCAAGGCATGAGTTTAGATGCAGCCAACATTGACTTAACAGATGTTTTTGAGTACGGACAAGGTTATGTAGCTTTATCAAGAGTGCGTACATTTTCAGGAATAAATTTAAAAGGTTACAACCAAAGAGCTTTAGAGGTTCATCCAGAAGTACTTTTGATGGATAAGAATTTTAAAGATATGTCCTTGCAAGCTGAAGGTTCGTTTGAAGCATTAGACCAAAAGGATCTAGAGGTAATGCATAAAAACATGATAAAAGCTTTCGGGGGTAATTTGGAAAAGGGTAAATCAGAACCAAAGTTAACCACAGCCGAAAAGACACTCGCTTTGATAAAAGAAGGTTGTTCAATAGAAGAAATATCAAAAGTTAGAAAACTATCAGAGAGTACTGTTATAGATCATCTTGTTTCCCTAGAAGCCTCAGGAAGACTCTCTTACGATCAAGTTTATGGTCTATGTAGCAAGCATTTGATTGATGGATTACCAGAGATAATAAAAGCTTTCGATAAAAAAGGCAGTGACAAGCTATCTCCAGCCTGGAAATCTCTAGGGCAAAGATATAGTTTTGATGAGCTTAAACTAGCCAAGGTTTTACTCCTACTGTCTTAAGTTGTTGTATAATAAAAATATGTTAAAGACAGGTAATAAATTTGTTTTGTTTATAGTTTTGATAATTTTATTATTAGGTTTGTTTGTGTTTTCAAATCAAAATAAAAAAGAGATTGTTTTAGATACAGATATCCCAAATGATCAAGATACCTTGGTAACAGATATTCCTAAAGAGCAAGATACAAAAGATGAAGTTATAGAAAGTAAAATAAAAGTCACTCCCTTAGAGCTGGTTGAAGATAGTCGTTGCCCTAAAGGCGTACAGTGTATTTGGGCTGGAACTGTAAAAGTAAAAATAGAAATTACCAATAAAAATGGTCAATCCAGCCAAGGTGTCTTAACTTTAGATGAAGAAAGAGAAATTGCCGGTATAAAAGTTACGCTAACCGAAGTTTTACCTGAGAAAACACAAGAGATTATAGAATTTTCAAAATACAAATTTAAATTTGTCACAGAAGAATAGAAACTTGAAAGATATTCTTATTTCCAGCGTATATAATAAGAGATAGAATATGGATTCTAATTATGAAAATCTTTCTGATAAAGAGTTGGTAGCTGTTATTCTTTCAAACAAGGAAGCTTTTTCTGTCATTATTAGTCGTTACGAGGCCTTGCTTCGTCGATATATATCCAGACTCGGAGTTAGGGACAAAAGAGATATTGAAGATATTTTACAAAATAGTTTTATAAAGGTTTATCGTTTTTTACTTAGTTTTGATGATTCTTTCTCATTTTCTTCTTGGATATATCGAATAGTTCATAACGAAACTTATGACTTTTTTCGTCTGAAAAAAAGAAAACCAGAAATAACACTTGAGGATGACACGGAGCAAGTTTTTCTAAACATAGAATCAGACCATGATGGACCTGATGAATTGTTTGATAAAAACATAGACAAAGCATCTATACAAAATGCACTTGAGAGTTTAGACAAAAAGTATAGAGATGTACTTTTGTTAAGATATTTTGAAGATAAAGACTATCGACAAATATCAGATATTTTACAAATACCAGAAGGAACTGTAGCTACACTTGTTCATCGAGGCAAGAAGGCATTAAAATCATTTTTATAAAAACAAACATATGGAAAACCAAGAAAAAACAACAGCAGAAAAAATAATTCAGAAGATTGAACAAGACAAAGTTGCTCCTATAGCAAAATGGCATTTTGTTTTGAAAAATAGTAGCTTTTGGGCACTATGGCTTTTATCTGTTGTTTTAGGCTCATGCGCTGTAGCGGCTACTATCTTTGTTTTTCTAAACTCTGGTTGGACTTTCCGATCCGTAACACACGACTCCTTCTTTAAGTTTATTTTAGATGTAATACCGTTTTTCTGGATAATCTCACTAGGGTTAATGATAGTTTTTGGATACTTTAACATCCGTCACACCAAGAAAGGTTATAGATTTTCTTTTTATTTGATAATAATTTTGAGTGTTGTCGCTAGTTTTATTGGTGGAACTCTTATTTATGCAGCTGGTATCGCTAAAAACATTGACAACATAAGGCGACCGATACCTTTTGCAAAACCTATTATGTCCGTTAGAGAAGATAGATGGGTTAATCCTGGAGCTGGACTTTTGGCGGGCACGGTAGAGTCGCTAGATGAGGATAATCAAATATTGTCCTTAAAACTTTTCAAAGGAGAAGAGATAGAAATATCAACAAAAGAACTAAGAGAAGAAGACTTTGATCTGATTGAAGAAGGACAACAAATCAGAATTATTGGTGGACCAGATATTTCGGATAAAGATATTTTTGTTGCCTGCACAGTTCTTCCTTGGGATATTCAAAGTCAACCTATAAATCCGAAACCTAAAAATACAATTGAAAGAAAAATAAACCCAGATCGTATTAATACATGTGAGGGCGTACGACCTTATAAAAAGTATAGAGAAATACTTATTACAAATTAATATTTAGAAATTTATGAAAAAAATAATCGGCGCACTCGCCATTGCGGCAATTGTGGGTACGGGAGCATACAGTGTTTCTGCAGCAACCTCTGAAAAAGCTTCTATGCGAGCACAATTAACAGACGCACAAAAACAAATTCTTGAACAAATCAAAACACTAAGAAGTGAAGGTAAAGACATCGAAGCAGCAGCTTTAGCTGAAGCAAACGGTTTAGACAAAGGCTTCAAACGAAGACCTAAAGCTACCGATGCAGAGATAGCATCTATGAAAGCTATAAGAAGTGCTATTGAAGCAGGAGACTATAATGCTTTCGTTAGTGCTATAGCGGGGACACCAGCTGAAGGTAAGGTAGACCAAACAACCTTTAGCGAACTTGTTAATATTCACAATCTTAGAAAACAAGCAGAGGATGCATCAAAAACTTTTGCTGACAAACACCAAGACTTAATGATGCTAGTTGGACCTCACGGACACTAAATAAATACATAAAACTCTCTCTAACAAAAAACCAGCCTTTAATCACAGGGCGGTTTTTATTTGACAAAAATTATTAATTATTTTGTATTAATTTTTAGTATTGCATCCTAAAAAGCGTAGGAGTATATTTAAAGTCCCAAAGGCAAGCATTCAGCAATGGAAGTAACGCCCGAAAGGTGAGAGGCAAAAGACAATATTGAGGACTCCGGTCTTACAGCCAGAATCCAATATCAAAGTCATTTGTCTCAACTAAAAAATCAGAAGTGTCGGAGTATTTTCTAACTCAGAAGTTCCTCTTAAAAAAGGACGTATCAGGGTTACGAAAAACTCCACACCGATGATTGACATAATTGTTCATTTTGTTGAATATAAATATATACAAGCCCTTCAACTCGGAAGGGCTTTTTTGTTGTGGACCTAAGGGGAATCGAACCCCTACTACATCCATGCCATGGATGTGTAATACCGTTTTACTATAGGCCCAAAGCAGAAGCTAATTTTAACACCAAGTATAACCATTGCAAAAAAACCATTTTATATTAGAATTAATCGTACTTTAAATAAGGGCCCTTAGCTTAGTTGGTAGAGCGCCTCATTTGCAATGAGGAGGTCAGGAGTTCGAATCTCCTAGGGTCCACAAATATTTTGCTATAATAAACCTATGAAAAAGGTTTCTAAGGATCCAAAGTTTTCTTTTGCAGAGCAGGTAAGAAAGGTGGTCAGAAGTATTCCAAAAGGTTCTGTTATGACATACGGAGCAGTTGCAAAGTTTGCAGGTTATCCAGGCGCAGCTCGGGCTGTAGGGACTATTATGGCAAACAATTTTGACAAAACTGTACCATGTCACAGAGTTATCAGAAGTGATGGGAGAATAGGAGAGTACAACAGAGGCGGACCAAAGACTAAAAGAGCTTTACTTATCAAAGAAGGTGCCATCAGAGCTTAATGGTATAATAAGCACATGGAACAATCACGTAAACTTACACCAAAATTTTTCTTTTTATCAATAGGTTTAGTTATTTCTCTTATTGCTTCGGCTTCTGCATTTTTGACGCTTTTATTTTCAACTCTTGATCACACCTTTCCAGATGTTTTGACTTCAACATATCAGTACGGATACAATTCTTTCAGTTTTGAAAAAATAAGATCTTCTTTGGCGCTCTTGATTATAATATTTCCGGTGTTTTTGGTTTTGGCTAGATTTTGGACAAAAGCAGTCAAAAGCACTCTTTCCCACTTCGATGAGGTGATGAAAAAATGGGTTATTTATCTTATTATTTTCTTGGCGAGTTTGATGGTTGTTATAGATCTAGTGACACTGGTGCGATACTTTGTTTCTGGGGAAATAACTATCAGGTTTATACTCAAAGTCCTTGCTGTTCTTGCTGTTGCCAAACTCGTTGGTCTTTATTATCTATCAGAACTTGGCGTTAAGGTACCAATGGTTTCTAAGAACAAAAATAAAGTCTTTGTTAGTGTTTCTTGTATTTTAGTTCTATTTTCGATAATTTATGGATTTTCTGTTATGGGCGGACCGGGGTCGCAAAGAGATTTGAGACTTGATCAGAGACGATTAGAGGATTTGCAATCTATTCAATGGCAAGTCATAAACTTTTGGCAACAAAAAGAAAAGTTACCAGAGAGTTTTGATGATTTAAAAAATCCAATTTCAAGCTTCATGATTCCGCAAGATCCAGAATTTCAAAAAGGTCTATCTTATGAATAAAACAAAATTTCAGATTTGAAATTTGAACTTTGTGCCACATTCAAATTACCTGCACCAAAAGGTTTTGTAGAAAATCCAAAATATGGAGTAATGCCAACTCGTGATATGGCAGTATCAGAGCCCTACTTTGGTGGCGGAATAAATGAATCTTGGGATCATGATGTAGGCAAGACATGCTTTGAAAGGGAAATAGACCCTGAGCTTTATCCTCCATATCCAAAACCATTAAAGAGCTAGAAAAAAGCTTAAATTTAAGTTAAAATAGCTCATCATGACCTCTCCAGAGAACGGTAAAAAATACGACCATAAGACTATAGAGCAAAAATGGCAAAAAGAGTGGCAAGAAGAAGGTGTCTACAAGACAGAAGAAAACTCTAATAAACCAAAACAATTCATTTTAGACATGTTTCCTTATCCCTCTGGTGAAGGTCTTCATGTCGGGCATCCTCGAGGTTATATTGCCACAGATGTTTATAGTCGCAAAAAAAGAATGGAAGGATTTAATATTCTTCACCCAATGGGCTGGGATGCATTTGGTTTACCAGCTGAAAATTTTGCAATTAAAAATAAGGTTCATCCAAGAGTTGCGGTTGAAAAAAATATAGCTCGCTTCAAAGAGCAACTTTCTATTATTGGTTTTGATTATGACTGGTCAAGAGAAATAAATACAACTGACCAAAATTTTTATAAGTGGACTCAGTGGGTATTTTTACAAATGTACAAAAAAGGGTTGGCTTTTGAATCTAATGAACCAGTTAATTGGTGCCCAAAAGATAAAACAATCTTAGCTAATGAAGATGTCGAGCCAGATGGTACTTGTGAGCGTTGTGGCACAAAGGTAGAAAAGAAACCTATCCGGCAATGGGTACTTAAAATCACCGATTACGCAGATCGATTACTTTCTGATTTAGATAAATTACCAAGATGGCCAGAAGGCGTTAAAGAGGCTCAGAGGAACTGGATTGGCAGAAAGGAGGGTATTATTATCTCTCATAAAGTACAAGATAGTGATATTGTTTTAGAATCTTTCAGTGCTTATCCTGCTTGGCTTTATGCTGATACTTTTTTAGTTATTGCACCAGAACATCCACTAGTAAAAAAACTTATTGAAGATAATAGTAAAAAACTAGAAATAGAAAAATTCATAGAAGAAGTAAAAAATACTCCTGAAATAGAGCGCGGATCGTTAAATAAAGAAAAAAAAGGTATTTTCACTGGTAAGTATGTATTAGATCCTATAAAAAACGGAGACAAGATGCCTATTTGGATTGCAAATTTTGCCATGATGGGCTTTGGCACAGGGATAATCCGTTGCTCCAGTCATGATGTAAGAGATTATGAATTTGCTAAGAAATATGATCTACCTTTGAAAGAAGTTGTGGAGACTGGTAAAGATAAGCCTGCTGATGCTCATACCAATGAAGGTCTTCTTAAAGACAGTGGACCATTTTCTGGTAAATTAATAACAGAAAACCTTATAGAAGAAATGAAGAATTACTTTGTTTCAGAGGGGTACGGTAAAAAAACAGTAAGCTATAAAATTAAAGACTGGGTTTTTTCTCGACAGCGATACTGGGGAGAGCCGATTCCTATCATTCACTGTGAAAAATGTGGAGTTGTCCCAGTCCCAGAGAGAGATCTGCCAGTTCTTTTACCAGAGGTTGAAAACTATGAACCGACTGATACAGCAGAAAGTCCTCTGGCTACTATTGAATCTTGGGTTAATACAAAATGTCCTTCATGTGGCGAAAATGCAAAAAGAGAAACTAATACAATGCCACAATGGGCAGGGTCATCTTGGTATTATTTAAGATACATTGATCCCCAAAACGATATATCGTTAGTTGATCTAAAAAAAGAAAAAGATTGGATGCCTGTAGATGTTTATGTTGGCGGAGATCATGCAACTCGTCATCTCATCTATGCTCGTTTTTGGCATAAATTCTTATTTGATATAGGGGTTGTCTCTACAGAAGAACCTTTCCCTAGGCTTGAATTTCTTGGCTTTATTTTAGCCGAAGATGGCAGGAAGATGAGTAAACGCTGGGGTAATGTAATAAATCCAGACGATGTTGTAAAAAATTTTGGAGCAGATGCTTTTCGTCTCTACGAGATGTTTATAGGGCCTTTTGAGGGTACTGTTCCTTGGAGTACTAATGGTTTAGTAGGTACTTATAGATTCGTTGAAAAGATTTGGAGTGTCTCACAGAAATCTTTTTCAAACGAAACAAAGACTCTATTAAAAAATTTACTACATAAGACTATAAAGAAGGTTACGGAAGACATAGAAGAGTTTAAATTTAATACAGCAGTTTCTTCTTTAATGATTTTAGTTAATGAGATTTATAAATCAGAAATTTCTAAAGAAGACTTTAAAATTTTATTACAACTCCTTGCGCCATTCGCGCCACATATTACAGAGGAGCTTTGGCGTGAACTTGGCGATAAAGAAAGTATTCACTTATCTTCTTGGCCAATTTACGACACTAGTCTTGTCATTGACGAAGAGGTAACAATAGGTGTTCAAATAAATGGAAAGCTTCGCGATGAAATAACTATTCCTAAAGACACAGATAAAGATGCTATAGAAAAGGCAACTTTAGATCTGCCAAAGGTTAAAGAATACTTAAAAGACAAAAAAATAGACAAAATTGTGGTAGTTCCAAACAGGATTATAAACATTGTGATATCGTAAAAAAACAGGTTATAATATGCTCATATGTATAAAAAAATAGCTATAAAGTTCAACAATATTGGTTTTTCTATTATTACTGCTGTCTGCGCGATACTTCCATTGATATTTCTACCTTCTAGTATTGGGGGATTAGGTGCTGTAAAAGGCTTTTTGCTATACGCAGGTGTGTTCTTGGCGCTTTCTTTTTGGCTAATTTCTCAGTTTATTGAAGGTTCATTTAAGGTTCCAAAGTCTTCAGCTTTTCTGGCTTTGTTTGTCTGGGTTGTCTTGTCTTTGATAAGTGCTTTAACTTCAACAAATGTTTCTATAGCTCTTTGGGGTAAATCTTTTGTTTTTGACTCTTTTGTAACGAACTTAGTCCTCTCGCTATTTATTTTTATGGTGACAACTTTCTCTAAAGACCAGAAAAAGCTTGTTAAATTATTCCTAACTACTTTTATCGGCTCAGCTACTACTGTACTACTGCAAGCTATTTTGTTCTTAACAAAAGGAACTGGTTTTGTTTCTAAAT
>JADZEV010000031.1 GCA_020850295.1 Candidatus Nomurabacteria bacterium | reverse complement strand
TCACCTTTTTTCATTGGAACTTTTGCAAAGAGCCCCAGCCCGTTAACGCCTCGCTTAGTTGCCAGATCTTGTGGGTATTTGTAAATAGGTACATTTTTAGGTGTTTTGGTTTTCATGAAGAATAATTGTATCACAAGGCTATGCCATCCACTTAGTGTAAATACCGGTGGTTAAAATGCGGTCAGAATCTTTTTGTTTTATACCTACATCGCCGTAAATTATTTTTCCTTTATTTTCAGGAAGAGCATCCTTGAGCACTTCGGCAAATGTCCTAGCTGAATATCCAGATGCATATCCGTTTAGGATAACAAGTTTTGCATTATCACCCATCAAAGAAGGTATGTGTGACATGAGTTCAGATAATGACTCTTCTATTTTCCAAACCTCTCCCTTTGGTCCTCTACCAAAAGCAGGTGGGTCCATAACTATGACTTCAAACTTCTCTCCTCTTTGTATTAGCCGCTTTACATATTTAAGAGTATCTTCACAAACAGTTCTAATGCTGTTCTCCGGCAAACCAGAGAGTTTCATATTTTGTTTAACTGTAGCAATAGTAGTCTTTGAAGCATCGATATGAGTAACATCCATACCAGATAACGCTCCGGCGACACTTGCAGCACCGGTATAACCAAACAAGTTGAGCATTTTAAGATTTTTATATTTTTTACCTAGAGACATTATTTCGTCCCACTGTTGTGAGTGTTCTGGAAAAACTCCAACATGCTTAAAACCCTTCAGGGATAATTCTAATTTTATTTCCTTATAAGAGAAAATCCATGTCTCTGGTAGATTATTTTCTATTTTCCATCTTTCGCCTTTTTGAACCCAGACAAACTGAGCTTGAGAATTTATCCAAATATTTTGATTTTTCTTTGACCAAATCGCCTGTGGATCTGGCCTGTCTGTTATCAAACCCCCTAGTTTCTCAAGCTTTCTACCACCACCAGAATCAAGTAGTTCATAGTCTTCTAAGTTTTTTATAATTATGTCTTCTTGTTTCATTTTATTTTTTAAAAATTTGATCAAATGCCGATCTAAGTGTTGGATATTTAAAAACAAAACCTTTATCAAGCAATCTACTAGGAACTACCTGTTGGCTTTTTGTAATTTCATTAAAAAATTCACCAAATACTTTCTTGGTTATAAATTTAGGAATATAACCAATAACCCTTCTGTTTATGAAAGTCCCCAGGCTTTTCATAAAATAGCTGTGGGTGACAGGCTCTGGGGCAGATGCATTAAAGACACCCTGTAGAGTTTTAGTTTCTAGGGCGAATATATAAGTGTTGATAATGTCTTCTTGGTGTATCCAAGACATCCAAAAATCTTCCTTTTTAAGCCTTAAAAGAAATCCGAACTTAGCGGTTCTTTTTAATTGTCTTAACATTCCACCAGAGCCTAAAACCGGAGCTGTTCTAACACAAACAACCCTGACACCTTCTTTCTCTGCCAGCATAGCGGTGGATTCCCATTTGTCTACCAAGTCAGCGAGAAAACCTTCTCCTTTAGGGCCAGTTTCATTGACTGTGCCGTCTAAAGTTTCTCCATAATAACCAATAGCTGAAGCGCAGATAAAACATGGGGGTTTGATATTGGTTGAGACGATACTTTCAACAATATGCTTAGTGCTACTTATTCTGCTGTTTAATATTTCAGTTTTATTTTTTTCTGTCCATTTAGTGTTTATTGGCTTGCCTACCAAGTTAATAACAGCGTCTGTTTTTTCTAAAATATTATAAGGTAAAGACTGTCTTGTAATATCACAGTTGATAAAAAAGAGTTCTTTATTATTAAAAGCAGGAGGATAAATATCAACAACTACTACAGTGTGACCCAAATCGATAAGTCTTTTAGATAGCTGGGTCCCTATGAATCCAGACCCGCCAACGATTACTATTATCATGCTAATAGTCTAGCACAGGGGCTTTTTTGACTTGATGAAACACAATAATAAATAGTTCTCGTCACGAGTTGTTGCAAACAATACAATATCTGGGTAGTATGCGGGATATGAAAGCTCTCGAGAACACCTTTTTATACATAATAAATATAGCTCTTTTTGTTGTGCTATCTATATTTTTCATTCCCTCTTTTTTTATTGTGACTTATTTACAAGAAACTTGGTCAAAAATGCTTGGAGATTTATTTAATCTTTAGAAACCTATTTTTTCCTATTTTATAAATGCCAGAAGTTGGAACTTCTTTTGATTTTGATTCAACCATCTTTTCTTTAGTATCAAAATTCATAACTGCTCCCTCTTGGATAAGTCTTCTTAATTCACTTTTTGAAGAAACAATTTTTTCATCTAAACAAATACTTTCAAAAGTGCGGCCTAAACTATCTATTGAGCTTATGTTGTCTACACCTTCTTTTTTTTGAAATGTGTTTATAAATGAACTTTCCGCCATTTTCGCTTCAACTTCTGAGCTGCAAAGTTTTGTTATTTCATAAGAGAGCTTCATTTTTAAATCTCTTGGATTTGTCCCTGATTCTAAATCTTTTGATATAGACGCTATCTCTTTTGGTGTGTAGTCTGTACAAAGCTCAAAACCAGTAACGATCATACCGTCTGTCCAAGACATTACTTTTCCATAAATGTCAGACGGCTTATCTAAAAGAGAAATCATATTACCGGTTGTTTTTCCCATTTTTTCACCATTCGTATCAGCTAAAAGTTTAACAGTGACAACAAATTTTTCTTTGTCTTTGATTTTTTTGAGCAATATTCTGCCGGCAAGCATGTTAAAAAGTTGATCGTTACCGCCGATTTCACCATCAACATTCATGGCCACACTGTCATAACCCTGCATAAGTGGATACATAAACTCATGTATATAAATAGGTTTTTCTTCTTCCATCCTTCTTTTAAACATGTCGCGCTTAAGCATTTGGTCTACAGTCATATGTGAGGCTAGCTCAAGAACATCAGAGAACTTCAACTTGCCTAGCCATTTGTTGTTGAATTTTACCTGCGCTGCATTTTTTCCGGAAAAACGAATAAATTTGCTGGCTTGTTTTTTATAAAGCTTAAAATTTTTCTTAACCTCTTTATCTGTCAATTGAACCCTTGTTGCCATTTTATCTGTAGGGTCTCCAATCCTGGCTGTAAAATCTCCTATAAGAAAAATTATCTTATGCCCTAAATCTTGTAGTTGTCTTAATTTTCTTAGTTGAATAGTGTGACCAATATGTAAAGTTGGGCCCGTTGGATCTATTCCGTTATAGATGGTTAATTTTTTTCCGCTTTTTAGTTCTTTTTCTACAAACTCTCTGCTCGGAAGTATCTCAGAAACACCTTTTGTAAGAAATATCTCTATCTGTTCGTCTATACTCATATATAGGGCTATTCTAGCACTTTTTGGTTGGTTTTTTAAACTTTTATATATATGATATAGCTATGAGAAAATTGTCTAATAAAAAAATAGTTCTTTTGATGTGCGCGGGTATTTTTGTGTTTTTGGGTGCACTTTTGGTCTGGGCTTCTCTTTTTAAATTACCAGATCTTTCAAACTTTTCAGCAAGAAAAATAGCAAATTCATCAAAAATAGTGGATCGCACCGGCGAGGTTGTTTTATATGACATAAACCAGGGAGTTCGTAGAACAGAGATACCTCTTTCAGAAATGGGTGACAACATCAAAAACGCTAGTATTTCTATTGAGGATGAAAATTTTTATTCTCACAACGGAATCAGGCCCACATCTATAATAAGAGCTGTTTGGGTTAATCTAACAAGTAGAAGTCTTTCTCAAGGTGGATCTACTATCACGCAACAAATTATAAAAAACACCCTTCTAAATACAGATAAAAAATTCACAAGAAAAGTAAAGGAGTGGGTATTAGCTCTTAAGCTTGAGAAATATTTCACAAAAGACCAGATACTTGAAATATATTTAAACGATAACCCTTATGGTGGGACCATTTATGGTGTTGAGGAGGCTTCTCAGGCCTTTTTCAGTAAGAGCTCAAAAGATTTGACTATTGCCGAAGCTGCTTACTTAGCCGCTATACCACAAGCTCCTACATATTATTCCCCTTTTGGTAAAAACAAAGACAAGCTTGAGTCTAGAAAAAATACAGTATTAAAGAAAATGAATAGTTTGAAATATATTAGTGACGAACAATATGATCAAGCAAAAAATGAAATTGTTGTTTTTAATACCCAAGCTCAAAACAGTATAAAGGCTCCTCATTTTGTTTTTTATATTTTAGATTATCTTCAGGAGAAGTATGGTAAAGATGTTA
>JADZEV010000030.1 GCA_020850295.1 Candidatus Nomurabacteria bacterium | reverse complement strand
TCATTTGGGTCTGTAATACGAGCTTTTGATTGACCGAAAGTAAAAGCTTGCATACCAGAGCCTTTGGCCTGTCTAGTTAACATCCACAAGAAAAATCCGATGAACAATATAGGAAGTAATATTGGCAAAATATTTATTAAGAAAAATACAAATCCGTTTTGGGAAGCAACAGTTATATCAACACCACTTAATTTTTCTGTTGAAACTCCATAAGAGCTAAGTGTTTCCACTAAACCAGAATCTGCTTCTTTTTTTGATTTAAGTTTTACTCCATCTGTCTTTTCAATATCTAAATCCTGACCATCAACTGTAATATTTTTAATCTCGCCAGCATCTACTAATCTTGCAACCTGAGAAAGAGCCACGACTTCTGGTTTGTCATTTATATTGCCAGCAATAGCAGAATAAATACCTACTAAGACTGCAAACATTAGTATTGAAGAGAAAATGTAAGAAACTAAACTTTTCTTTGGAGGAGTTTTTTTAGGTCCACTAGGTAACATATTTGGTTTTTTAGGATAATTCTGATTTTTCTTTGCCATAGGGCTATATTATACACAAATTTCACTTTTAGCGAGGCGACTATTTAATAAGACCCTTATGTCTGAACAACGCTTTTGGA
The DNA here is from genome assembly GCA_020850295.1 of Candidatus Nomurabacteria bacterium. Classification (GTDB taxonomy): domain Bacteria; phylum Patescibacteriota; class Minisyncoccia; order Phycocordibacterales; family UBA9973; genus UBA4124. The sequence continues at coordinate 2,965 of JADZEV010000030.1, read as the reverse complement.
TCTGCGTCTCTTCCTCGAAAAGTTCTATATAATTCTAATGGTTCTTCAGTATTACCTTTTGATAAAATATTTTCTTTAAATTTATCTGCAACTTCCCTTGAAAATAATCCTTTTTCTTTAAAATACTCGAATGCATCTGCAGCTAAAACCTCTGCCCAGTGATAACTATAATATCCGGCACTATAACCTGCTCCAGCACTAAAAACATGAGCAAAAGAAGTTGATTGACTTGTGCCTTTATAGTGCTTATTAAAAAGATTAAATGGTTTCTTAATGTTTGTTTCAAATTCTTCTAAATTAGAAATACTCTCTACATTCTCATTATGCCAAGCCATATCTAAAACAGAAGCACCTAATTGACCTAGCATTCTCCATGCACTTAAAAATCTATCTGATTTAAGAGATGCCTCTAAAAGATTATCTGGTAAGGGTTCTGAAGTTTGATAATGTTTTGCGAAAACATTAAAACCTTCTTTTTTATGAAGCCAAGATTCCATTAGTTGTGAAGGTAGTTCAACAAAATCCCAGGTCGCATTATATCCAGATAAAGATGCATACTGACAGTCAGAAAGTAAAACATGTAATGCATGACCAAATTCGTGAAATATAGTACTAGCTTCATATGAAGTAAGAAGAGATGGGGAATCTGCCGTTGGCTTTGTAAGACTCGCCACAATAACTACATTTGGCCTAATATTTATATTGTTTATTTTATATTGACCTTTAATCATATCTGCCCAGGCGCCGTTTCTTTTAGAATCTCTAGGAAAGAGATCTAAATACAAAAGACCCATAAAGTCTCCTGTTTCTTTTTTGACTTCAAAAACCTTAACATCGTCATGATAAATAGGTATATCTTTTCTTTCTGAAAAGTTTAGTCCGTACAGTAAGCGAGCATGCTCAAAAATTCCTTTTATTACTAAATCCATGCTCAGATATGGACGAATAAGCTCTTCATCAAAATCAAAATTCTCTTTACTTATTTTTTCAGAATAATAAGCAATATCCCAAGGAAATAATTCTTTTTCTCCTGTTAGCTTTTCTTTATAACTTCTAAGTGTTTCAAAATCTTTTTCCGCCAAAGGTCTTGATGTTTCGTAGAGAGCACTAAAAAACTTTTGTACATTTTCTGGTGTTTTTGCCATTCTATCTTCTAGAACAAAATGTGCGTGACTTTTGTAGCCCAAAACATTGGCTAACTTTTTTCTTAATTTAGAAATCTTAATAATTATTTCACGATTATCAAAAGGTTCTTTCATTCCCTCGGTATTGCTCTCTAGCCACATTTCTTTTCTTAGTTGTTCCTTGTCAGAATATTTCATAAAAGGCGCCATGCTTGTATATTTCAAAGTGAAAACCCATCCTTCTTTATTTTTTTCAATAGCTTCTTCTTTTGCTATATTCTTAATTCTTTCAGGGAGACCAGATAAATCTTCTTCATTTTTTATATTTAAAATATAAAAATTATTTGCGGCAAGTAAATTTTCGCTAAAAGATTGCCTTAGAGAAACTATTTCTTTATCATAATTTCTTACTAACTGCTTATCTTCTTCTGATAATAACGCTCCGTTTCTAACAAAACTTTTGTATGTTTTTTTAAGTAAACGATACTGTTCTTTTGTTTCTAAATTTGGCTTACTATCAAAGACATACTTAACTTTTTCGAAAAGTTTTTGATTAAAAGAAATATCATTTGCATACTCTGCTAATATTGGAGATATTTTTTGAGCCAAACTATCTAGGGTTTTATTTGTATTAGATTCTTTAAGATCAAAGAATATAGTGCTTACTCTGTCTAGATCTTCACTAATATATTCCATAGCTTCTACTGTATTTTCAAAAGTTGGGGTATCTGGATTGTCTATAATTTTTTGGAGATTTTCTTTTGCGGTCGCAAGAGCTACTTCAAAAGCTGGTTCGAAGTGTTCGTCCTTTATAAGATCAAAACGAATATATGAGTCGTTGGTATCATTCTTGTATTTAAGTAAAGGATTTTCCATGCATATCACTATAACAAAATCATGCTACGATTGTCACATGAGCCTAATAAGCAATAAAAAAGCATCTTTTGACTACGAATTCCTAGAGACTATCGAAGCTGGCATCAAGCTCTCTGGAACTGAAGTTAAGTCTCTAAAGGCACACCACGGAAGTATAAATGGTGCTTATATTTCTATTGTTGGAGGAGAACTTTTACTCCTTGGTGCACATATACCTGCATGGCAAGAGAAAAATGTACCCAAAGATTTTGATCCTTATCAAAGCCGACAATTGCTAGTGAGTAAAAAAGAGTTGTTACATTTTCAAAAGTTATTGAAGACCAAAGGTTTGACAATCATTCCGATATCATTGTACAGTAAAGGTCGCTACATCAAAGCACAAATAGCTGTAGCTAAAGGTAAAAAGAACTTTGACAAAAGAGAAAGTTTGAAGAAGAAGGCTGTAAAGCGTGATTTAGAACGAGGTCTTCGAGATTAAACTTTTTTGAAATGGGGATGCTTGGTTTCGACTATCATTGCTCAGGATATATATGCAGGTCGAGTATAAGTGTATTCTCGCAAAACATCACTTAACACAGATAACTGGCAACAGTCTTTCTAAGGTAAAGTCTCCTTTCGGAAACTTTGCTCTAGCGTTCGCGTAAGCCAACCTAGTGTCACAACATTTGATACTCAATAAAATGCTTGTGGCATCAATACATTGAGTGTAGGTATGTGTTCCCTGCTTTAGGATCACGCTGAAATAGATAAAGCTCGAGAAGCTATCATTTTGTTTGATTTTTAGATATTTCTTTAGACAAAAATTAAACTAAACTTGTAGATTTGTATATTCACAATGACTGCACGGGGGTTCGATTCCCCCCATCTCCACAAAAATAATGAGCCTGTTTTCAGGCGATTATATTTTTGTAGGCTCCCGTTTTCTTAGACCAAAGGTCTGTTGAAAACGCAGTCCTTTAGGAATG
>JADZEV010000029.1 GCA_020850295.1 Candidatus Nomurabacteria bacterium | reverse complement strand
GTTAGCGAATTTTCCTGATTCAATAAAAGATCTTTTAATGGATCTTTTTGGTGGATTGATAGGATTTTGTTTTGTGTTAGTTGCGATAAGAAGGTACAATAGAGTGCATGAAAGTAAAATCTCCTAAGGAAAGTGGAAATAAAAAATTAAAATTAACTTTTGCTGGTGGGACAGGGTCTGTTACTGGTGCAAATTTTTTGGTTGAAGCTCCAGAGAGTGATGGCGGTTTCAAATTTTTAGTTGATTGTGGTCTTGAACAAGGGACAAGAACCGCTGAAGAAAATAACTGGAAGACATTTATTTATGATCCTTCTAGTGTCAATGCACTTTTTATAACTCATGCTCACATAGACCACATAGGAAGGATCCCAAAGCTTATATATGATGGTTTTAAAGGAACTATTTATTCAACAGTTCCCACAAAAGATATAACGGAACTCATGCTTGACGATACTGCTCATATTCTTTCAAAGGGTGACAATGATCTTCTAAAAAATATCTATACTGACGCCAATATAAAAAAAGCTTTATCTATGTGGAAGGTTGTTGATTACCACCAAGACATAGCGCTTGGGCCATTTGTTTTTCGATATCGTGATGCTGGGCATATACTCGGCTCTGGTATTTTGGAGGTTATTTATAACAACAAGAAAATTATTTTTACTGGGGATTTAGGAAACTCTCCTTCACCATTACTTAGAGATACCGAAGAGATAAAGAATGCAGACTATATGCTTATAGAGAGTGTTTATGGAGATCGTAATCATATGGCTAGAGACCAAAGGAGGGTAAGACTTGAAGCTGTTATAGAAGACAACTATAGAAGAAAAGGCACTCTAGTAATACCAACATTTTCTCTTGAAAGATCACAGGAGCTTTTGTTTGAAATCAATGAACTAGTAGAGAACAAGAGAATTCCTCAAATGCCAATATTTTTTGATTCACCACTTGGAATTCGTTTAACTAAGATATACCGTCAGTATGGTCAGTACTTTAATCAGTATGCTAAGAACCAGTTAGGTGACGGAGACGATATTTTTAATTTTCCTGGACTTAAATCAACTCTGTTAACAGAAGAATCAAAAGAAATAGGAGGTGAGCCAAATCCAAAAATAGTCATCGCCGGTAGTGGTATGAGTAATGGCGGAAGAGTTTTGCATCACGAGGCTAGGTATTTACCAAATCCAAATAACACATTGCTCTTAACAGGCTATCAATCTCAAGGAACTTTGGGGCGGTTGATACAAGATGGCGTTAAAAATATTAAGATTAACGGTCAAAACATAGAAGTTAAAGCAAACATAGAATTTATTGAAGGATACTCTGGCCATAAAGATTCAGATCACCTCATAGAATTTGTTGAAAGTACCGCAGAGACATTAAAAAAAGTTTTTGTAGCAATGGGTGAGCCAAAATCTTCTTTGTTCTTAACACAAAGACTTCGAGATTATTTAGGTGTTATGGCTTATGCACCAGAAGAAGGAGATGTAGTAGAATTAGACTGTAATTAAAATGAATGACCAAATAAAAAAACAAAACCATATCAACTACGAAGACTCTCTAGAAAATGGAGATAAACATGGGCACTTAAAGCTTAAACTAGGTGTATCTGGGGCGGCAGAAACAGGACACTGTGGTCTTGATGCGCTCGATAAAGCCAAAGAGCTTGGTAAAGAAATAATTCGTCAAGGAGGTATTTTGATAACAGGTGCTACAACAGGCTTTCCACTTTGGGCAGCTATGGGTGCTAAAGAAGAAAAAGGTATTTCTTTGGGACTTTCTCCTGCGGTAGATGCGAGAGACCATGTTGAGGGTTATCGCTTACCGCTTGATTATATGGATTTGATTATATACACAGGCTTCGGTTTTCCAGGCAGAGATCTCCTTTTTACTCGTAGTTGCGAAGCACTTTTCATAGGTTGTGGAAGAATAGGAACAATTCACGAATTCACTATAGCTTTTGAAGAAGGAAAACCAATAGGAGTTCTTGAAGGTTCTTGGACTATGGACGAACAAATTCGTGACATGATTGAAAAGAGCGATAGACCAGGAGATAGGGTTATCTTTGATCCAGATCCAAAAACTTTGGTTAAAAAAGTTATCGCTATGATCGAGAAAGATCGGGCTGATTTGAATAACAAATAATGCTGTGATAGGATATTGCTATAAGCGTTTGAGGGAGCATCACTCCTTAGCTTCAGAAAGAAATCCTTTATTGGAAATTAGACTCTGACAGGTAAGCCTGATATAGCTGTAATTAAGTCCGCCAGCTGGCGGAAAAAACTAAGGTGGTACCGCGAAACTTTAAACAGAAATTCGCCCTTGGAATGCAATTATTATAATTGTTATTCGAGGGCGAATTTTATTTTTATATGGAAAAAGAAAACCAGCAAAATAAATCAGAAAGAGCAGTTGCTGAAGAGGCAGTTTTGTCATTCTGGAAAGAAAATAATATTTTTGAGAAAACACTAAAGAAAGATTCTCCAGAAGGTGACTTTGTATTTTATGAAGGTCCGCCAACGGCAAATGCCAAACCAGCGCTTCATCACCTAGAAGCTCGAGCTTTCAAGGATGTAATACCTCGTTATAAAACTATGAGAGGATTTTCTGTGCG
>JADZEV010000028.1 GCA_020850295.1 Candidatus Nomurabacteria bacterium | reverse complement strand
ATAATCTCTTCTCCTTTAATTGATATTTCTTTCGCTCCAACTATCTTTTTAAGGTCTTCATCAAATTTGCCTACTATTTCTTCGTAATTTTCTGGAAGACTTAAGGATATTTCTTCTTGAGGAGTTAAACCTTTTTCTTTTCGCATATCTTGAACTAACCGAACAAGCTCGCGATATTCCCCTTCTAGTTTTAGATCCGAAGTAATATTTGTATCAAAAGATACTTCATCTGAAATATCTACATTCTTTACATTTAATTCATCTTTTATGAGTTCATAATATTCCTCAAGATCTTTTGTGTTTATATTAAATTTATTTAATGGTTGTCGAACAGGAATATTTTCTTTTTTACGAATAGCATTTCCTGCTGTACATAAGTCTCTAACAATTTTCATATTGCTAATTAATTCAGAATCAATCTTTTCTGATTTTGGCCATACAGACAAATGGACACTTTCTGGGTCGCTATTTGTTTTTAGTTTCTGCCAAACATATTCTGCAAAGAATGGAGCAAATGGCGCTAAGAGTTGTGCTGTTGTTTTAAGTACTGTGTACAGAGTTTGTTTTGCATCATTATCACCCTCCTTGATTCGCTCACGAGATCGACGTAAATACCAAGTAGATAGCTCATCTATAAAGTCTCTTATAGCACGAGTTGGTTTGAATAAATCATAAGTATCGAGTGAATTTGTAACTTCCTCAATAATTTGATTTAGTCTAGCGGCTATCCATTTGTCTAAAATATTATTGCTTTCTTTATCAGAACTTTCAACTTTTTGGTCTCTATAAAGTTCATAGAAAGACAAGACATTGTTAAACAAATTGAAAACTTTGTTATTTATTTCAGCTACAGACTTTTCATCATAGTTTTTACTCTCTCCTGGTTGGTTAACGCTATACATCCAATATCTGACAGCATCGACACCAAATTTATCCATTTGTTCGTATGGCTCTACTATATTTCCTATAGACTTAGACATTTTCTTGCCATCTTTATCGAGTAAGTGTCCAAGACAAATAACATTTTTATATGGCGCACCTTTTTCCATTAAAACTCCAACTGCTAAAAGCGTATAAAACCATCCACGAGTCTGGTCTATGGCTTCAGAAATAAAATCAGCTGGATATTGTATGTTTTTTGGATCTTGAGCAAAAGGCATTGACCCACTATCAAACCAAACATCTATTACTTCTTTTGCTCTTTTTAATTCTTTACCATTTTTTACAAGACTAACTTCATCTATATATGGCTTATGTAGATCAAGCTCAAAGTTTTCATTGTGAGGTAGTGGCACAAAGTCTATCTGTCGTAAATCTGCATTTTCAAAGTTTTTATAATCTCTAGTTTTTTGATAAAGATCTTTGAAACTGACTCCGTGACTATGAAGCTCAAGTGCTCGCGCCACAGCGCCATGAGTTATTATTAATATGCTTTTACCTTGGCACTTTTGTTCAAGATCATAGATAAATTCTCCTGCTCGAACCAATATATCTATATAAGACTCTCCATCTTTTGCTTTAAAACCATATCTATCAGTGCTTTTATTTCTAACTTCAAAATAATTATTGAAGGGCTTGTTATTGAATTCTTCTCCTACTTCCCACTCCTTTATTCTTTCGTCTTCTATTATTTCAAAACTCAAACCTTTTGTTTCCACAAATAACTTCGCGGTTTCTTTTGTGCGAGAAAACGGTGAAGTTATTATCATATCAATATCGCCATTAAAAGATTTTGCTGTTTCTATTACTTGTTTTAAACCAAGCTCTGTCATTGGGTCTGGAACATTTCTATCTGCATTCCATTCCATGCGAACATTGTGATCTGTTTGACCATGTCGCATTACAAAGTATTTATTCCCTGAAGACTTGGTTAGGGATTTTAGTTTTTCTAGAGAGTCAACGACTTCTATTTGACCGTCTTCATCAGTCCAAACAGGTAGTGGTGTTCCCCAATATCTCTCACGAGAAAAAGCCCAGTCTTTAACTTCGCGCAACCATTCTCCAAAGCGTCCTTCTTTTATATGTTCTGGTTCCCAATTTATAGTCTCGTTTGCTTTGAGCAAATCTTCCCTCAGCTCACTCATTCTGACATACCAAGAATCCCGAGCATAATAAATAAGCGGAGTTTTACATCGCCAACAATGCGGATATGAGTGTTCGTATTTTTCTTTTTTGAAAAGCTGTCCTCTATGAGCTAAGTCTTTGATGATATCAACAGCAACCTCTTCATCTTTTACAAATCTACCACTTAAAAAATCCATATTTTCTAAGAAATGCCCTGTTTCATCTACTGTGTGATGTTTTGGAAGACCTATCTTTGTTCCAAGTTCAAAGTCTTCTTGTCCATACATAACAGCAGTATGAACAACACCTGTACCGTCCGTGGTCGTAACAAAATCAGCTTCATAAACCTTAAAAGCTTTTGAAACATCTGCGCCCTTTTTCTCAAGTATATCCTTCAAAAAAGGATAAAGTGGTTCATAAGAAAGACCTGCCAATTTATCTCCTTGAAAACTATCTACTATAGTATAAGCATCAGGAATGGTAGATAGTCTATCTTGAGCTAAGATATAAAATTCTTCTCCTGCTTTAATTTTTACATAAGCAATTTCCTTTCCAATAGCCAGAGCTACATTTCCAGGTAAAGTCCAAGGAGTAGTCGTCCATGCAAGAATGTAAGTATTTTCTTGATCAGCAACTTTAAACTTTGCTGTTACAGAAAGATCTTTAACATCCATGTATCCTTGAGCGAGTTCGTGAGAAGCAAGTGTAGTACCACATCGTGCACACCAAGGTGTAACTCGATAATCTTTGTACAGAAGATTTCTGTCATTTATTTTGCCAACTATGCTCCAAAGTGTTTCTATATAATCATTATCAAAAGTGTAGTATGCATCATCTTTGTCTACCCAGTATCCGATACGCTCGGTGAAGTCTTCCCAATCTTTAATGTGGGTAAATACACTATCTTTACATTCTTTGTTAAATTTGGCGACACCGTATTCTTCTATATCTTTTTTTGAAGTAAAGCCAAGCTTCTTTTCTATTTGAAGTTCCACTGGAAGACCATGGGTATCCCAACCTGCACGACGGCGCACAGAAAATCCTCTCATAGTTTTATAACGAGGTATTACATCCTTGAAAGCTCGAGCTTCTAGGTGATGAAGCGCTGGTTTGGCATTTGCCGTTGGCGGACCTTCATAAAATACAAAGTCACCTT
>JADZEV010000027.1 GCA_020850295.1 Candidatus Nomurabacteria bacterium | reverse complement strand
ATAATCTCTTCTCCTTTAATTGATATTTCTTTCGCTCCAACTATCTTTTTAAGGTCTTCATCAAATTTGCCTACTATTTCTTCGTAATTTTCTGGAAGACTTAAGGATATTTCTTCTTGAGGAGTTAGGCCTTTTTCTTTTCGCATATCTTGTACTAAACGAACAAGCTCACGATATTCCCCTTCTAGTTTAAGTTCTGGGGTAATATTTGTATCAAAGGATACTTCGTCTGAGACGACTACATTTTTTACATTTAATTCGTCTTTTATAAGCTCATAATATTCCTCAAGATTTTTTGTGTTTATATTAAATTTATTTAATGGTTGCCTTACAGGAATATTTTCTTTTTTACGGATAGCATTTCCTTGTGTACACAAGTCTCTTACTATTTGCATATCAGATAGTATATTTACATCATAAGCACTAGTTTTTGGCCAAACCGAAAGATGGACACTCTCCTCGTCTGATTCACTGCGCAATTTCTGCCAAACATGCTCAGCAAAAAATGGTGCAAATGGAGCTATTAGTTGTGCTGTATTTTTCAAGACACGGTACAAAGTCTGCTTTGCTTCAATATCTCCATCTTTAATACGGTCTCGAGATCGACGCAGATACCAAGTGGACAGATCATCTATGAATTCTCTTATAGATCGAGTTGGTTTAAATAAGTCATAAGAATCGAGCGAATTCGTAACTTCTTCAATAAGTTGATTTAATCTAGCCAATATCCATTTATCCAAAATGTTCCCGCTTTCTTTATTAGAACTTTCAACACTCTTATCTCGATAAAGCTCATAGAAAGACAAGACATTACTAAACAAATTGAAAACTTTGTTATTTATTTCAGCTACAGATTTTTCGTCATAGTTTTTGCTCTCTCCTGGTTGGTTAACGCTATACATCCAATACCTGACAGCATCGACACCAAACTTATCCATTTGTTCATATGGCTCTACTATATTTCCTATAGACTTAGACATTTTCTTGCCGTCTTTGTCTAGCAAGTGACCAAGGCAAATAACATTTTTATATGGGGCGCCTTTTTCCATCAAAACCCCAACTGCCAAAAGCGTATAAAACCATCCACGAGTCTGGTCTATGGCTTCAGAAATAAAATCTGCTGGATATTGTATGTTTTTTGGATCTTGAGCAAAAGGCATTGAGCCAGAATCAAACCAAACATCTATGACTTCTTTTGCTCTCTTTAATTCTTTTCCGTCTTTAACAAGAGCAACTTCATCTATGTATGGTTTATGCAGATCAAGCTCAAAGTTTTCATTGTGAGGCAGTGGCACAAAATTTATCTGACGCAAATCAGCATTTTCAAAGTTTTTGTAATCTCTAGTTTTTTGATAAAGATTTCTAAAATCTACACCGTGACTGTGAAGCTCTAAGGCGCGAGCCACAGCTCCATGAGTTATTATCAAAATACTTTTACCTCGATATCTTTTTTCAAGATCATAGATAAATTCTCCAGCTCGAACCAGTATGTCTAAATAAGACTCTCCGTCTTCTGCTTTAAATCCGTATCTATCAGTACTTTTATTTCTAACTTCAAAATATTCACTGAAAGGTTTGTTGTTGAACCTTTCTCCTACCTCCCACTCTCTTATTCTTTCATCTTCTATTATTTCAATACTTTGGCCCTTTGTTTCAGCAAATAACTTAGCAGTTTCTTTAGTGCGAGAAAATGGTGAAGTTATTATGATATCAATATCGTTACCAAAAGACTTTGCCGTATCTACCACCTGTTTCAAACCGAGCTCTGTCATAGGATCTGGAACATTTCTATCTGAGTTCCATTCCATTCTTACATTGTGATCTGTTTGACCATGTCTCATGACAAAGTATTTGTTACCAGAAGATTTAGTCAAAGACTTTAGTTTCTCTATAGAATCAACCACTTCTAATTCGCCTTCACTGTCAACCCAAACAGGTAGCGGTGTTCCCCAGTATCTCTCACGAGAAAATGCCCAGTCTTTAACTTCCCTAAGCCACTCTCCAAACCTACCTTCTTTTATATGTTCTGGTTCCCAGTTTATAGTCTCATTTGCTCTTAACAAATCGTCTCGAAGTTCACTCATCCTGACATACCAAGAATCCCGAGCATAATAAATAAGCGGAGTCTTACATCTCCAACAGTGAGGATACGAGTGTTCGTATTTTTCTTTTTTGAAAAGCTGTCCTCTGTGAGCTAGGTCTTTAATAATATCAACTGCAACCTCTTCATCTTTTACAAATCTACCGCTCAAAAAATCCATGCTTTCTAAGAAATGCCCAGTTTCGTCTACCGTGTGAAGCTTTGGTAAACCTATCTTTGTTCCAAGCTCAAAGTCTTCTTGCCCATACATAACGGCAGTGTGAACAACACCTGTACCATCTGTAGTTGTAACAAAACCAGCTTCATAAACCTTGAAAGCTTTTTCTATACTCTCACCTTTTTTCTCAAGTGTATTTTTCAAAAACGGATAAAGGGGTTCGTATCCTAGGCCTACTAATTTATCTCCTCTAAAACTATCCACTATTGTATAAGCATCGGAGACGATAGAAAGTCTCTCTTGAGCCAAAATGAAAAACTCTTCTCCTGTTTTAATTTTTACATAGTCAATATATTTTCCAACAGCAAGGGCGACATTTCCAGGTAATGTCCAAGGAGTTGTAGTCCAAGCAAGAATATAAGTATTTTCTTGACCAACAACTTTAAACTTTGCCGTTACAGAAAGATCTTTAACATCCATGTAACCTTGAGCAAGTTCGTGGGATGCCAATGTAGTTCCACAACGCGCGCACCAAGGTGTAACTCGATAGTCTTTGTACAAAAGACCTCTATCGTTTATTTTGCCGACTATACTCCAAAGTGTTTCTATATAATCGTTGTTAAATGTGTAATACGCATCACCTTTATCAACCCAATACCCTATACGATCTGTAAAATCTTCCCAGTCTTTAATATAAGTAAACACACTTTCTTTACATTCTTTGTTGAACTTAGCGACACCGTATTCTTCAATATCTTTCTTTGAAGTAAAGCCGAGTTTCTTTTCTATTTGGAGTTCTACTGGAAGACCGTGTGTGTCCCAACCTGCGCGACGACGCACAGAAAATCCTCTCATAGTTTTATAACGAGGTATTACATCCTTGAAAGCTCGAGCTTCTAGGTGATGAAGCGCTGGTTTGGCATTTGCCGTTGGCGGACCTTCATAAAATACAAAGTCACCTT
>JADZEV010000026.1 GCA_020850295.1 Candidatus Nomurabacteria bacterium | reverse complement strand
CAGAGTTATATAAAAAACTCGAAGACAATGTAAGTAAAGTAAAATCAAGTATTCAGTAAAGTATTATAAAGTCATCTCTCAAAAGGTGGCTTTTTATTTTGTATTACAAACTATATTACACTGCTCCAAACTTGGGATTCGAACCTAAGTATTTATGCTATAATCCAACTCATGTATAACTTAGATAGTTTTAAAAAAGAAGCTAAACAAACAGAGGAATGGCTTTCGAAAGAATACAGTCAAATACACACTGGACGAGCAAATCCAGCTCTTTTAGACGGTGTTCATGTCGAGAGCTACGGCTCTATGCAACCACTGAAAAACACTGCTTCTATATCTATCGAAGATCCAAAAACTCTTAGAGTTATCCCTTGGGACAAAAGTTTGAACAAAGACATCGAAAGGGCGCTTCATGAAGCAAATCTTGGTTTTTCTATAACAGTTGATGATGCAGGCGTAAGAGTTATTATTCCAGCACTTACTACAGAGACTCGGACTCGACTTGTAAAAATAGCAAAAGACAGAATGGAAGACGCTCGTATCGCTATTCGCAAGGCTCGTGAATCTATGCTAAACGATTTGAAAGAAGAATCTTTACCAGAAGACACTTTCATTCGTGCTAAAGAAGAAGTTCAAAAACTAGTAGATAGCGCAAATGCAAATCTAGAGGCTTTGTTTGGGAAAAAAGAGTCTGAAATCTTAAATTAATTTATGACTATTATTTTATTTATTGTTGTTTTATTGATAACTGTTTTAGTACACGAATGGGGGCATTATATTGCTGCTAAAAAAAGTGGCATGCTTGTTGAAGAATTTGGTTTCGGTATTCCGCCAAGAATCTGGGCTAAAAAAATAGGAGAGACTTTATATTCAATAAACGCACTGCCTTTTGGCGGTTTCGTTAAGATAGCTGGAGAAAATGGACTAGAAGACAAGACGCCTGTTGATAAGCAGTTTGAATCAAAACCTTGGTATAAACAAAGTATAGTTTTAGTAGCTGGGGTAGTTTGTAATATTTTGCTAGCAATACTTCTTTTTACTATTTCTTTTAGTATTGGGACCCCGACTGTTAGTGACAATGGGACTCCTACAGTTTTGCATGTTTCAAAAGATAGTCCGACAGATCGGGTTGGTATAAAAATAGGCGATACAATAGTTTCTGTCTCTAAATACGACAAAGAAATTTCTCCTATCAACACTGAAAATCTAAAGGAGGCTATTGGTGGCTCAACAGATCCATTAGAAATAACTTTTGCTCATAACAAAGAGCAAAAGACTGTTTCTATAATCCCAAAAACAGAAAATGGTGTAACGGCAATAGGTATAGGTGTAGAAAAAGTTTCTATAGAAAAATCATCCGTTCCTAAATCTTTTGTTAAAGCGAGTCAGCAAACATTTTTTATAACAAAAGCTATCTTTAAAACAGTAGGGCAACTACTTGCAGGATTATTTTCAAAAGATAAAAATTCACAAGATCTAATAGGCCCGATAGGACTCGCTACAGAGATCAAAAATGCCTCAAATATAGGCTTTGGATATCTACTGGCATTTACTGCAATGATCTCGGTAAACTTGGCTGTAATCAATATTTTACCATTTCCGGCATTAGACGGTGGAAGGTTGATAATAGTACTTTTAGAGCGAATAACTAGGCGAAAATTCTCAAAAAATGTAGTCGGTATTATACATGCCACTGGCTTTATAATCCTTATAGGACTTATGATTTTCTTAAGTATAGGGGATATCAAGGGGTTGTTTTAGAGAGGATTTGACATATTGTTGACTTTTTTTGTATCCATGATAAAGTTCTTCTATTGATATGTTAGTTTTAGATTAAGTAAAAAATATTTTATGGCAATTATAAGCTTCAAACCAAAACAAGTCACAAAAAGATTGCTTAGCACTCTTCAAGACAGAGCGCACGATATTATAGTAAATAGATATGGTCTTGGTGACGACTCAGATTCAAAAACTCTTGAAGCTATCGGAAAAAAATACGGCATAACTCGAGAGCGAGTAAGACAAATAGAAAATGCCGCTTTAGCTGCTATTAGAAAAAGTGATACTTTCAAATCTGAACATAAAACATTCTCTGAGCTAAAAGATTTAGTGTCATCAATGGGATCTTTAGTGCACGAAGAAGAATTTTTATCTTCTGTAGCAAAAGATTCTGTTACTCAAAATCATATACACTTTTATCTGGTACTAGGAGACGAATTTAAAAAATTAAAAGAAGACGATAACTTTGAATCAAGGTGGACAATAGATGAAACTCTTTCTGATTTGGTGCACGATGCTCTTCATGGAGTTTATAAAAATCTAAGTGACAAAGATCTTCTATCTGAGAATGATCTAGTATTACGTTTTATAGATGAACTTAGGGATATTTCAGAACAATATAAAAATGAAGAAATCGCAAAACGATGGCTTTCTATTTCAAAAAAGATAGCAAAGAATCCTCTCGGTGAATGGGGTCCTTCTGATTCTCAAAATGTCAAAACTAGAGGTATTAAAGACTACGCTTATTTGATGATGAAAAAGCACGGTTCTCCAATGCACTTCCGAGAAGTTGCTAAAGCTATTGTGGATACTTTTGGTCGCAAAACTCATGTGGCAACAACTCACAACGAACTCATTAAAGATCCTCGTTTTGTTTTGGTTGGTCGCGGATACTATGCACTTGAAGAATGGGGTTACAAACCAGGTGTTGTTAAAGATGTTATTTCTGAAATCTTGGTAAAAGAAGGTCCGTTAACCAAAGAAGAGATAGTTGATCGTGTACTAAAAGAAAGATTTCTTAAGAAAAATACAATCTTAGTAAATCTACAAAACCCTTCTTTCTTCAAAAAAATGGAAGATGGTCGTTATACAGTTGTTAGTAAGAAAAAATAATTTTCTATGGCAGATGCACCATCAGGCGGAGGCTGGGGAACATTTGAAATAATACTAGGTCTCCTTTTAGCTATAGCCTTACTATCAAATATAGGTAACAAAGGTAAAATTTATAAACCTCTTGAAGTTTCTGATACTCCTAAAGAAACTATTTCAAATCTAGACGATTCATCAAATAGATGTGGTCTTTCTGTTGTTGCGCCACTTTCTCTACAAAAAGTCTCTGGTGGCGTCAGACTTGCGGGCTCAGTAAATGGTTGTAACTGGAAACCAGATGGTAACACTGCTTTGTTTGCACAGCTTGTAGATAAATCAGGTAGACCAGTATCAGAGTTTACCAGAGTAGAGAGTAATGGCTCTGATATATTTAATACTGCTTTTGACACAAGTATAAATATAAATGGTAATCCTTCAGGTGTTGGTTATCTTATTTTGGTACCAGCCAAACAAGAAGGTAAATCTATAACCGTTCGTATTCCACTTACTTTTGTTCGAAACTAAAAGCTTTGGGTGGTATAATTATCGAGCATGCAACAAGCTGTTACATTCTCTTATATTTTTGATCAAATAGGCGT
>JADZEV010000025.1 GCA_020850295.1 Candidatus Nomurabacteria bacterium | reverse complement strand
TTGTAGGGATAGTATCTACCGGTAACCATAATTTATGGCAAAAGAAAGCATGGCAGGCAGTATTTTTAAACAACAATCAGGTTTATTTTGGAAAGATACAAAAAATAAACAGAAACACACTTGTACTTACTGACATATACTATCTCCAAGCCAGTGAGTCCCTTGCATCTCCTGATGATACAAATTCTAAGCTTAATCTTGTAAAGCTCGGGAGTGAAGTTCATGGGCCAAAAGACAAAATGACAATCAATCGCTCAAATATTTTATTTTGGGAAGATTTGAAAGATAATTCTAGAATAGTTAAGGTTATCAATCAGTTATTAAAATAATCTTTATGTCTCGTAAGTATTATGTAATTGTTAAAGTGCTTATAGGACTGATTATTGTACTCAGCCTATTTTTGCTCTGGTTTATCGTATTGAAGAATCATTTCCCTCATAGAGATGAAAAGGCTCACTATATTAAGGTCATTGGGAAACACGTTATTTTGCCAAAAGGAGAAGATCCGCAACTAATGAAAATATCAAATAACGATACGCTTACAAGCCAGCAATTTTTTAATGGATCTTCAGATGGAGACATAGTCCTCTTTTATGCAAAAAGTAGAAAAGCTATTCTCTATAGTGTTGCTGAGCGCAAACTTTTAAATGTTGCTGATTTAACACTTATACCAAGACCTCAAGACGGAGATCCTAATTCGCTACGTTTTTAAAGATATGTTAGGATAAAATTTATGGAAAATATCAGCATAGAAAGACCAAACAATCTGCCTCAAAAGCATAAAAAGATGAAAAGAATTTTTCGTTACTATTTTCTTGTAGGATTAGTAGTGCTTGTTATCATACTCTTAGCACTGACATTTTATTTTTATAAAAAAAGCAAAACATCTAATCCAGATCTATCGCAGGTTGAAGTTCAGTCTCTCGTTGATAAGGTTAGTAGATTAGCCCTAGTCCCTACAGATGAAATGCCAACAATTGCAACGGTCTCTGATCCTGATGCTCTCAAGAATCAACCTTTCTTTGTAGGCGCAAAAAAAGGAGATAAGGTTCTTATTTACTCTAATGCAAAAAAAGCTTATCTATACGATCCAGTGAGCGACAAGATTATTAATATAGCCCCTTTAAACTTAGAGCCACAAGAGGCAAACAAGTAGTACGCAGGAAAAATTTTATCTTAAATTAAGAAATAAATATCATGTTATTATGTAATTATGCGTAATATACGCCACCTGACTAAAAAAATATTTGGGGCTGTTTTTCTGTTTTACTTTTTCCTTTACTCTTTTTCATATGCGAGTGATATAGCTAGCACTAGTTTTATCATTAGAGATCCTGTTTTTGGAACTGGAGGTGGTTATGGATCTTCTGGGAGCTTTAAGTTTTTTGGAACTGGCAACACCATCTTTAGTGATGGGGGAGGTACTTCTACTTCTTTCAAAATTCATGAGGGCTTTCTATATTATCCAAAAGTAACTGACGTTGTTCTTACTGCAACACCTACTGGCTCAACAGCACATCTTACTTGGACAGCAGCCGTTTCGAACACAGGTCTTGGGTGGACAGTGTCAGGTTACAAAACCGGTATAGCCTCAGTTTCCGGAGGGCCGTATACTTTTACTTCAGTGGGAAATGTTCTTACATATGACTATACCAGTCTTATGCCCGGCAATTATTGTTTTGTAGTTCAAACTCTTGATGGTCTTGGTTATGTTATAGGTAAATCAAATGAACAGTGTATAACCATTCAGCCAACTATAACTTTTTCTATTTCTAATAATTCAGTTCAGTTTGGTACACTTTCTTCTGCTGCTGCTCGTTATGCCAACACAAGTGGAGGTAGCTTAACCAATACTGTGGCACACACTATGACTGCATCAAGCAATGCACCAAATGGTTACACTATTTCTTATACTGGACCAACTCTCACAAGTTCTTCTAATACTATTTCTCCGGCTGTTATAAGCAATGATTTAGATGGAACCCCAGGCTCAGCACAATTCGCTCTTTCGTTATCTTCTTCTGGTTCAGCTTCTATAACTTCAGCCTATAATCAATCAAATAGTCCAAATCCAAACTGGAAATTTGTAGCTAATACAACTGAGATGATAGCTACTACAAGCGGTATAACAACTTCTGAAACCTTTAGTAATAGATATATTGCCAACATATCTAGCCTAACTCCAGCAGGAAACTACTCTTCAGCTATTAACTATGTAATAACAGGTAATTTTTAAGTAAATCCTGTGGATAACTGAATAAATTCAATTGACTGCTGGCTTTTGTATTGATATACTTACATATAAGTACTAGGTAAGTGCTTGTATTATTATTAAGGTTTTTGTATATAAAGATTTATTATGATAAAGAAAATTATTAGTGCCGTATCTATAATGGCTTTCGTGTTCGGCACGTTAGCTTATAACCCTCTTTCAGCAGTTGCTGCCCAGTTTACGGGTGTTAAAGACACTCTTTCAACAGTGGCGACAAGTGCAACTGCAACTCACGTAATTACACATACATTGGTAGGTGGCGATACTTTTGCTGCTGGAGAAACAATGGCTTATGATTTTGTTGATACAGACTTTACTATCA
>JADZEV010000024.1 GCA_020850295.1 Candidatus Nomurabacteria bacterium | reverse complement strand
TTGATTATCATTTTTGTAAAAATGTAACCCTGTGAAGAGACTTGAGGCCATATTTTTTTAGAGCACTATAATGCTCTCTAGTCCCATAACCTTTGTTTTTTGCCCAATTATATTTTGGGTATTTTTTATGCAATAACTCCATTTTTCTATCTCGGGAAACTTTTGCAATAACTGAAGCTAAAGATATTATCTTTTCTTTCTGATCGCCTTTTATGATAGTTTTTTGATTTTTATATTGTAGGGGCGCTTTGAGGGAGCCATCTAAAAGTATCTGGCAATCTTTTGGATTTAACTTTAATTTTTCAAGTGCTTCTTTTATGCATTCTTTGATAGCTAGACTTATACCCTTTTTATCTATAAAAACATTACTCTTATAAATAACAAAATAGTTTATTAAACCTCTCTTTTTAAATTCTTTTGCTTTATCGTGCCAAAGTTCCCTATTTTTCTGTGAAAGTTTTTTAGAATCATTTACACCTTTCCAATCTATCTTTTTAGAATTAGTTAAAGATATAGCACAAGCACAAACAGCTACAGGACCTGCTATTGGACCTCTCCCAACTTCATCTATGCCGATGATGTATTTCACTGTTTACATAATAACAAAAAATCCTGCCAGTTTGACTGGCAGGAAGTTTTCAAGAGTTTTCACAAATTTAGAATATAGAATGCATTATATATTTAAATTAAATGCATATCATTTAAAAAAGATCTCCTTTAAATCCTATTAAAATCCCTTTTTGAGTTAGTACTTCTAAGGATTTTGGGATTATTTTTCTGAACAGCTTACGGGCTAAACAGAACGGGTATACCTTACAGGGTATAAATTCTTTTTTAAAAGCTCTATATTACTAAAAACAACAGCACTTGGTTTATCTAATATCCTACTCCTCTCAAATCTACTGTCAAGTGTTTTAGATTTATTTACCTTGCTATAATCTAGACCATGAGCTTCGTCCATCTCCACACACATAGCCATTATTCCCTCCTAGATGGCATGAGCAAAATACCTGATCTGGTAAAAAGAGCTAAAGACCTAGGTATGGCGGCGCTTGCTTTAACAGACCACGGCGTTCTTTATGGTGCCATAGAATTTTATAAAGAATGTAAAAAACATGAGATCAAACCAATCATAGGTGTTGAAGCTTATATAGCCGAAAGAACAATGCACGACAAAGAACCAGGGCTTGATAACAAACGCTACCATCTAACACTTCTAGCTAGAAATACAGCTGGTTATAAAAATTTAATGAAGCTTGTTAGTAAAAGCCATCTTGAAGGATACTATTACAAACCTAGAATGGACCTTGATTTGATATCGCAACACTCCGACGGTCTTATATGTCTATCTGGTTGCCCTGGAAGTAAATTTATCCAACACCTAAGAAATGGCAATGAACTAGAGGCGAGAGAACTGCTTGAAACTTATATAAAAATATTTGGCAAAGAGTATGTTTTTGTAGAGATAATGGTTCATGATGATGTTGATTGGTATATACCGCTTATTCCTACAATTGTAAAAATCGCCAAAGATGTTGACTTACCTATAGTTGGAACTTGGGATTCGCACTATCTAAATGAAGAAGACAAAGAAGCTCACAATACCCTGCTTGCTATCAACACCAACAATCAAAACTTTAAATTTGGTGGAAATTATTCTTTCATTTCACCAGAAAAAGCTAAGGAAATATTTAAAGATGTTCCCGAGGCAATCAATAACACTCTTAAAGTCGCTGAACTTATAGACATAGAAGTAGAACTTGAGCCGTGGAGATTCCCAGAGTACGAAATACCTAAAGGTTCAAACTATGATGCTGAACTTATAAAGAAAGTAGAAGAAGGTTATGAAAAGCTAGATTATGAAAAAACTCCTGAAGCCATAGAAAGAGTAGAATTTGAACTTGAAATAATTAAAAACAAGGGTTTCCCTTCATACTTTTTAGTTGTCGCTGATTTAGTGAGAGCTGCTCGAGAAATGGGTATTTACACAAACACTCGAGGCTCGGCAGCGGGATCTTTAGTTTCGTATCTTTGTGGTATTACAACAGTAGACCCTATCAAATACAAACTTCCCTTTGAAAGATTTTTAAATCCACTTCGACCAGGTATCCCTGATATTGATCTTGATATTGCTGATGATAGAAGAGATGACTTGATAAGTTATGCTAAAGGAAAATATGGAGAAATGGCTGTGGCTCAAATATGTACTTTTGGAACAATGGCGGCTCGCGGATCGGTTCGTGATGTAGCTCGAGCACTAGGTTATCCCTACGCAGTTGGAGACACTGCTGCCAAACTCATACCTATGGGTAGCCAAGGTTTTCCTATGACCATAGATCATGCGCTTGAGATAGAACCCGATCTCAAAAAACTTTATGACGAGGATAGACCGACAAAAGAGATAATAGATTTAGCAAAAAAAATTGAAGGTAATGTCAGGCATATTTCTATTCATGCTGCTGGTGTTGTTATCTCCCCTACACCTGACATAACAGAGTTCACTCCTATTCAATACGATCCTAAAGGAGAAAATAAAATAATCTCTCAATACGATATGTTCTCAGGCGGAAGAGATGGTGTAGTAAACCTTCCGAAATTTGACATGCTCGGTATACGAAACTTGCAGTTTATCTCTGGGGCAATAGAAAGAATAGAGAAAATCCGAGGTATTAAGATAGATATAGACGATATTCCGCTTGATGATCCAAAAGTTTTTGAAATGCTCTCTCGCGGAGAAACTGTTGGTGTATTTCAAATGGCTGGAGAAGGCATGACTGCATATCTAAGAGAACTAAAACCAAGTAAGGTTGAGGACTTGATGGCGATGGTTGCCCTTTATCGTCCTGGACCAATGGATGTTATCCCCGAATATATCAGAAGAAAAAACAATCCTGCCTTAGTAACTTTTCTTGATCCTCGTATGGAGAGTTACCTACAGGCTTCTTATGGGCTTATTGTTTATCAAGACGATCTACTTTTCAGCGCTATAGAACTTGCAGGGTACGACTGGTTAGAGGCTGATAAATTCCGTAAAGCGGTAGGTAAAAAAATCCCAGCAGAAATGGCGGCTCAAAAAGAAAAACTACAAAAAGGTATAGTTGAAAATGGTCAGACAAAAGAATTTGCGGAAATGCTCTGGAAACTATTTGAACCATTTCAAGCTTACGGATTTAACAAAGCGCATGCTGCAAGTTATGGAATGGTGGCTTATAAAACAGCCTACCTAAAAGCTAACTATCCTGCCGAATACATGAGTGCTTGTATGACTGCCGAATCCGGAGATATAGAAACATGTGGTGAATATATAGAAGAAGCTAAAAAAATGGGCTTTACTATACTTCCTCCAGACATAAACGAATCTTTTTCAGACTTTACTGTTGTAGTAGAAGACCGTCAGGTCAGTAATAAAATTCGCTTTGGATTAAATAATATTAAGAATTTTGGAAATGAAATAGGAAAAGCAATAATAGCCGAAAGAAAATCTAACGGCAAATATAAAAACATAGAAGAATTTTTAGAGAGAGTAACTCATAAAAATCTTAATAAAAAATCTCTTGAAGCTCTAATAATGTGTGGAGCGATGGATTCTTTTGGAGACAGAGGTGTTTTGGCAAACAATATAGAAGAGCTCTTAGTCTTTCATAAAAATATTGTTTCTTCAAACAGCTCACAAACGAGTTCTCTATTTGACGGCCTAGATAGCAAACCTATGAGTATTCTAAATCTCAAGGAAACAGAACCTGCTACCCTCTCCCAAAAACTATCCTGGGAAAAAGAACTTCTTGGTATGTACATTTCTGGGCACCCTCTTGATGTACACGACGAACAACTAAAAAGATCAGGTACAACTATTAAAAAATTAATCTCTGGAGCTGGAGCAGAAAAGCCTTACAAAAAATTTGAACAAAAAAAGAAAGAAATACTTGTCGCCCATATAGACACTGTCAAAGTTATAATGACAAAATCTAGTGGTAAAAAAATGGCCTTTTTAACTATTCAAGATAAAACTGGGCAAATAGAAGCTGTAGTTTTTCCAGAAACTTTTACCAAAATAGGCTCTCTTATTTCTCCTGGCATTGTTGCTGCCATGGAATGTTCTTCTACGAATAGAGATGGTAAAGTTTCTATTTTGATTGATAATTTAAAGGTTTTATAAAAAAATTTGACAAAATGAGTTTTTAGGTATTAAAATAATTTAACTAAACTCATTGTTCTATGGCAACAAAACATCCTAAGCTTGTTAAAGTAGAAGAAGACTTTGAAAGATTAAATAAGGTTATAAATGCCGAAAAAAAATCAACAAAAAGAATTGATGAAATATTAAAAATTCTTAAGTTGTACTCTTTAAATCCTCATTCTGCATGCTCACAGATGTATAAGATGTACAATTTAAGAACATCTATTTACTTAGAAAGTAATATAATAGATAGATTAAAAGCTCTTATTAGGGAGTATTCTCCCAAAGTTATATCTTTAACAAAGATCACAAAAAAAGGTGCAACATTATTTTAAACGCTATTAACAAAATAGCGTTTTTTATTTAAACACAAAAATACCGTCCTTTTGAGACGGTATTTTTGCTTTATAAATAAATCCAACTAATTTTATAATTTTACTTGTTCGATTTTGTTCATAACAGCTATAACTTCTTGAGCATAAGTTGGAACTACGCTCGGTGGGTTATAGGTTTTAAGTATCTCTTCTACACTTTTATTGGCATAGTATCTTGCAGTTTTTGTATTGTTACCACCTAAGTGGCTTGCAATAGACTCAATGGCGTGATCATAGCTTTTGAAACTGATCTTACATGATCCCCACCCGAAAGCACTGAAGGATACGCTTTTACAAGCGTGCTTTCCTCCAGTTGATTCGCGAACCGCAATTGCTGGTATAAGCCGCCAATCAAGATCATTTTTTTCAGCCTCAAGTACCATTTTCATACCATATCCCTCAAGTGGCATATTACCACTTGCAAAATAAGCATCGATCTTAGCAGCATTTTCCTCTCTTTCCAATTGGATAGCGCTTTTTTGTGCTGATAGAGCTTGGTCATCCGACTGAGAAACTACAAAATTATCGACACTAGCTGTAAAGCTTGATAAAGATAAACTTGTAGCAATCATAGGGATAACGATGAACGAACGAAGTATTGAATTTGTTTTTATTGAACTCATATTTTCCGGTTGAGCTCCGGAGGAACTTCATATCAGTATTTTCATCTATAAGGCAATCGTAAAAGACTCTCTATAGAAGCGAAAATCCGTTAACATAAGTCAACGGATTAACTCTTATATAGTAGCACAAAGAGCTATTTATGTCAATGGTTATACAATAAAAAATAATGGTGTCAAATATAAAAAACCCTTATAAAATAAGGGTTTTTTATACCATACTATTTGACAAAATACCTAAAAAATTGTCCCAAAATGCCAAGTTTTAAGGGTAAAATTTTGAGATATTATGACTGGGCAGATATAGAAGAAACCATTGTCATTACTTGCTCTTTTAGGCGATCTTCCATCTCCTTGAAAAGGCGTGTTGCTTCTTTTTTGTATTCAACTATAGGCTCTCTTTGGCCATATGCTCGCAATCCTACCGATTGACGCATGTGCTCAAGGGTATCAATATGCTCAATCCAAAGAGTGTCAGTTGTGTACAAGATTATGCGCCTAATAGAATCCCAGAGAGAGACTGCTCCGAGGATTTTCTCTTTCTCCTCTACTAACTTATCTAAATCTGACTTATCTCCTAGAGAATAAAACACACTTTTAACATGTTCTATGTCCCCTTCTACCATGTCTCGTCTTCTGCTGTAAACTACGCCTCTTTGGTAAGACAAAACAGTATCGTATTCAAGTGTTGATTTACGAGCATCAAAGTGGAAGCCTTCTATTTTCTTTTGAGCTGATTCAAGAGCATTTGATACTAATCTATGAGTAATAGGCTGGTCAGCTGGAACACCTAGGCGCTTCATCATATTTTTTATCCTATCAGAACCGAAAACTCTCATAAGTTCGTCTTCAAGTGAGACATAAAACTGAGTTTCTCCAGGATCACCTTGTCTACCGGCACGACCTCGAAGCTGGTTGTCGATACGACGAGCTTCATGTCGCTCTGTACCGATAACAAATAGCCCTCCTAGATTTTTCACTTCTTCTTGTTCTTCGGGAGTTGAAGGATTTCCTCCTAAAATAATATCAACTCCTCGACCTGCCATGTTTGTTGCGATAACTACAGATCCTTTCTTGCCGGCTTGAGCGGTTATAGAACCTTCTTGTTCATGATTCTTAGCATTTAAAACTTGGTGAGGTATACCTGAACGCTTCAAATAAGCAGAAAGGAGTTCATTTTTCTCAACAGAAACAGTACCGACAAGTACAGGCTGACCTTTTTTGTTTAACTCTTTGATGTTTCTAGCTATAGCTTCAAACTTTCCCTCTTCTGTTGTAAATATAAGATCGTTATTATCTTTTCTTTGTGAAGGTTTGTTGGTAGGAACAGTAACTACTGGCAAAGCATAAACTTTCATAAATTCCTCTTCGGAAGTTTTGGCAGTACCGGTCATACCAGATAACTTTTCATAAAATTTAAAATAATTTTGATATGTAATAGAAGCCACAGAACGAGTTTCCTGTTCTATTTTTACACCTTCTTTAGCTTCAATGGCTTGGTGCAAGCCTTCGCTCCATCTGCGACCTGGTTGCATACGACCCGTAAATGGATCTACTATTATTACTTCACCATCTTTGACGACATAATCTTTGTCTTTAATAAAAAGTGCTTTAGCTCTAACAGCTGTCTCAACATAATGAACATATTTTACACTTTCTTGTGTATACATATCTTTTATACCAAGCAACTTCTCTACCTTGGTAATACCGTCATCAGTAAGACTAATAGCTCTTTGCTTTTCATCTACTGTATAGTCTTTTTCAACCTCTAGAGACTTGGCAACATCTGTGACTGTTTTATAAAGAGACTCTGAATCAGCTACCGCTGAAGAAATAATAAGCGGAGTTCTTGATTCGTCTATCAAGATAGAGTCTACTTCGTCAACGACAGCAAAAAATTGCCCTCTTTGAGATAGTTGTTCCTTATTTTGAACCAAGTTGTCTCTTAGATAATCAAAACCAAATTCACTATTTGTTCCATAAGTTATCTCTGCTTGATAAGCCTCCTTTCTCGAACAAGGTCTCAGAAATTCTTTAACAACCTTAAATGAGCCTTTTTCATCTCTCTCCTCATCAAGCTCTTCATGTGTTGGATCATACATGAAAGACTTATCTTGCCCATTTATAACAGAAGTTGTTAATCCTAGAAAATCATAAATCTGCCCCATCCAAGTTGCGTCTCTTTTTGCTAGATAATCGTTAACAGTAACAACATGCACCCCCTTACCCGCTAAAGCATTTAATGAAACTGCTAGAGTTGCTACAAGAGTTTTACCTTCACCAGTTCGCATTTCAGCAATCTTACCTTCATGTAAAACCATACCCCCAATAAGTTGAACATCGTAGTGTCGTTTCCCGCTAACACGCTTTGAGGCCTCGCGAACCAAAGCAAACATTTCTACAAGAACATCATCAAGAGACGCGCCGTTTTGAACTCGCTCTTTAAGCATTGTTACCTCGGCACGAATTTGGTCATCAGAAACACCAGCAATCTTATCTTCAAGAGCATTAATATCAGCCACACGGCCTTTGTATTTGTTTATTTGACCTTTATCAAAAAAGGATTGTAATAATGAAAACGCCATATAAGAAGCTGATTTTAACACAAAAACAGACTTTTTTCCAGAAGCAAAAAGACCCGGAAAACCGGATCTTTTTGTAAGTGGAAAGAGAGTGAGAAAAAGATTATTTCTTTTTCTTCTTTGAAGCTTTCTTCTTAGCAACTTTTTTCTTTGCTGCTTTCTTAGCTACTTTCTTTTTTGCTGCTTTTTTCTTTGCTGCCATAAAAATGTAAACGAAAATTATTTTTTTAACTTGTGATGATCGACCAGTGAATTGTGATTACGCGTTATCACCACATACAATAATTATCTCGTGTATAGAAGTTGCATGCAATATTTTTTTTATAAAAACTGTGGATAACTAAAAATTTTTTTGAAATTATTTTTTAAGAAAAAATTTTATTTTAAAAATAATTTTTGTAAAATAAAACTTAAAAAATATTTTTAAAAAATTAAAATCAAAAAAGTTCGCTTTGTGCGAACTTTTTTGATGTTGTTGTACTCATAAGCCGAATTCTGTTTTGATGATCATTTATCTGGGAATGTTGTTACCAACATCCTCAAGCGACACTCCAATTGCTTGGCACGGTCTTGCACACGGGTAGACATTTAGCCGTTTCAGCCGAACTAAATCGGATCGTTTCTGTTCGCAGTCCTAAGCTTGCGCTCGGTGGGTATTACCCACTACCTTCTCGCTTTTTAACGAAGTGTGTTCGGACTTTCCTAACCTCCTTATTGCTAAAGAAGCTCGATCATTCGGTACAACAAATAATTTTTAGCATATATTGACAAATAAATCAAATACTATATAGTAAACAAAAATATTTTATGCGTATATTACAATTTAATTATCTTCACCATGCACTTGGATCTGCCATTTCTCAACTGAGAGACGACAAATCAAAAAATTTTTCAAAAAAATTAGGTATAGGTGAAAGTATGTATAGGATGATTGAGTCTGGAAATGCTTCATTCCCTATGGCATCAATATATCCTCTTATACAAATTTTTCCTGAGATACAATTTGAAAAATTCGCAAAACTCTTAGTTGCAGCAAAATCTATGAACAACTGTAGCGAGGATGAATGTATTAAAATATCAAGTTTTTTGTCTGAAATAGATCCTGATTTTAGTTTAATTTTTGATTACTGGAAAAATTCAGGTAAAGATTCAAAATTAAAAGATGTTGAGATAAGAAGAGAACTTGGTAGAAAAACATTACTCTACATCACAAAACCTTTTGAAAGTAAGCTAATTCAATTAGAAGATTTTGTTAACAAAAATCCTCAAATTATTGATTTACTAAAAAAACTTCACGAAGGTTTAATAGTATTAAAAACCATCGAATGATATTCGATGGTTTTTTTATTTCAATTTTATACTTTTAACTATTTTTAACCTTCACAAGCTATACAGACATTGTCTTGGCTGGCGATTATAACCTTTGGTTTTTTTGATTCTATTTCTTGAAGTTTCTTTCGACCAAATTGTTGAGCGGCATTCATACTGTGTTGATAGTAAAGTGTCTTGATTCCCTTTCTCCAGGCATATAGATACAGAGCATTCAAGTCTTTAACTGGCATAGTTGGATCAATCATGATGTTTAATGATTGCGCTTGGTCTATGTGTTTTTGACGAGCCGCAGCTTGTTCGATGATGGCATTTTGGTCTATCTCACTAAATGTTCGGAAGACTTTTTTCTCATGATCTGTCAGTCCTTCTAAGTGTTGGACAGAGCCATCGTTGTCTCTGATACTATTCCAGGTTTCAGAGTTGTTTAAACCTTTTTCTTCTAGGAGAGCTACAAGAGTTGGGTTTTTGATTGTAACTTTCATCTTGTCGACATCTTTTACGAAAGCGTTACTCATAAGAGGTTCGATACCTTGAGAAACCTGTCCCAAGATAAAAGCACTTGAGGTTGTCGGGGCTATAGCCATAAGAGTTGTATTTCTTCGTCCATATCCTTTCAAGACTTCTGGTTCACCGTATTCTTTAGCCATAGTCTCTGAAGCTTTGTAAGTTTTTTCTTTAATTAGAGAGAAAATTTCTTCATTTAAATCCATTGCCTCTGGGCTTTCAAATGGGATGTTGTTCTCTTGCAAAAATGTATGCCAACCGAGAACTCCGAGACCTAGTGCGCGATGCTCTTTGGCAAATTTGTGAGCTCTTTGCATAAAGTAAAATGCAGATTGTTTGTGAGGATCATTACTATCACGATAACTTTCAAGACGATCTACGAATTCAGAGATAACTGTATCTAAGAACATAGTTAAAGTTTCTACGGCATCAGTGTCTTTCCATTCGTTATAGTGTCGTAGGTTTATAGAAGAAAGACAACAAACAAAAGAAAGTTCGTCGCTTGTTGGAAGACAGATCTCAGAACAAAGATTACTGTTGTGTATCTTCATGCCCTTGTCTTTATAGACTTCAACAGTGTTGTTATTAACATTGTCACTAAAGAGTATGTAAGGATAACCTATTTCAGTTCTTCTTTGTATTACTTTGGCCCAGATTTTTCGCTTCTCTTCATCTCCATCTACCATCGCTTGAAGCCATTCGTCACTAACAGTAATAGCGTAAGTGGATTCTTGGATTGGGTGACCTTCTTTACCGATATTCAAATACTCTTCAATATCTTCGTGTTCAATAGGTAAATAAGGAGCACAGTGACCACGGCGAACAGTACCTTGGCTAACAATATTTATAAGTCCATCAAAAAGCTCTAGGAAGTGGACAGAGCCTGAAGAGTGCCCATTGTCTTTAATAACTGCACCACGAGGTCGAAGCCCTCCGAGGAACAAAGAGGTACCACCGCCATACTTAGTCATCATGCCGACTTCTGAGTGAGTATATAGTATGCGACTCATATCATCGTCAACATAAGAACCAAAACAACTTATAGGAAGACCACGAGAATAGCCGTAGTTTGCCCAAATAGGAGTAGCTAAGGAATAATAGCCCTTAGACATGTAATCGTAAAACTTATCAGCAAAACCTTCTTTACCTAAATGCTTCTCAGCGATTTGTGCTATTTCACGAATACGATCTTCGGCACTAATACCGCCAACTAGATAGCCTTTTGATAAAAATTTTCTACTGTTTTCGTTTAACCAATACATAATATTTTTCTCTTTTGATTTAGTTCTGATAATACTCTTTTAAAATAAGTCCTGGCTGGTAATGCTTTTACTTTTCTTATTATAATTTATCGACTTTTTATTGAAGAAATCTCCATGTTTTGTTGCGATAACTTCGTCATAAAACCAATCTGATTCTTTAACAAGGTCTTCGTTGATATCAAATATTTTTCTAATACCAATGCTTTGAAGAGAACTATTGAATCTTTGTTTAATGAACTCAACAACTACTGCTTTTGGTAAAAACTCTAGTTCCCCTTCTTCAAAAATCCAATCTATAACTTGTTTTTCTGATTCAAAAGCTTCTTCACAAAGACCTATCACTTCTTCTTCAAATATAGGGTCAAACCAATCTGGATGTTCTGTCTTTATTATATTAATAATATCGATACCAAACAAACCGTGGATTTGCTCTTCTTTAGAGGTGGCTTCTACCGCATTTGAAATGCCTTTAAACAAGTTTTTGTACTTATTAAAGCTCATTATGACCAAAAACTGAGAGAACAAAGAAACATGCTCTATAAACAAAGAGAAAAGAAGTATTGATTGACTATAGTCCTTGTTGTCATCACTTCTAGCTTTAGACAAAGATTTTTCAAGATAATTAACTCTTCTCATCAAGGCTGGAACTTCACTGATACCCAAAAAGGCTTCGTTTAGTCCTAGTATCTCTAGTAGGTGAGAATAAGCATCGGTATGGCGAACTTCACTTTCTGCAAATGTCGCTCCTACTGCTCCAACCTCTGGTTTTGGTATCTTCTTATATATATCTCCCCAGAAAGTTTTAACCGCAACTTCTATTTGAGCAATAGCAAGCATGGTGTTTTTTATAGCGTTTCTCTCTTTTTCATCAACATTTACCTTAAAGTTCTGGATATCTCCGACAAAGTTAAATTCGGTATGAATCCAATAAGAGTG
Organism: Candidatus Nomurabacteria bacterium; assembly: GCA_020850295.1. Lineage (GTDB taxonomy): Bacteria > Patescibacteriota > Minisyncoccia > Phycocordibacterales > UBA9973 > UBA4124. Next base: position 4,106 of record JADZEV010000024.1, on the reverse strand, counting down.
GCGGATAGCACCAACATATTCATAAAGCTCAGGATATTCATAAGGCTTCAAATATAGTCTTTTTTTGAAAATATCTCGTTTACGCTCCTTGTTTCTCTCTTCACGGTATAAAATATAGTTTCTAGCAACCTCAAAATCGCCCTTATCAGCAATGGCTTTTTCAACAATGTTCTGTATTTGTTCAACCGTAGGAGTATTATTTTCGTCAAAGCCTTTCTCTAGCTCTAAAATTATATTATCGACAAGCTCAGAAAGAGAGACGATATCGATAAGAACCTTTGATGCTTGATAAGCCAAAGAAATAGCATTCTCTATTCGAGATCGGTCAAAATCAACGACAGTTCCATTTCTCTTTTGCACCAAAGATATCACCATAAAAACAAAAGTTAACAGCTAATAATAAATGTATGTTTATTATACACAATCAACTATTGTATCTAAAAATTAATCGTCAATTTTCTAAGTTCTTAAAATAAAAATAGATAATGTAAAGATGCCTGTCACTAGAGGTTACTATAAAAAGATTTTTTGATACTAAAAAACTAATTCTTGCCCAATGGTAACTAATTGATTTTCTGAAATATTATTAAGTGTGGAAAAACCAGCATTAACTTCTAAAACATAGAGGACATCACTTGATGGATAAAAAACTTCTGGGTAAGTTTCTGGTTTTAAATCTCTGGTTATATCTATAATCTTATTGTTTTGGTCTATCCAAATGATATCTATAGGGTAATTCATTTCCTTCATCCAAAAACCGTAAACTCGAGCGGTATCAAAAACAAAGAGTTTCCCGGAATTTGCCTCTAAATAAGGGGTATTTGAGAGGCCCTGCTCTCTTTCATTCTCAGAATCAGCAATACTAACTGCTATCTTATTTTCACCTATAGTAACGATGCCATCGTACACATTATTGATATTTTTGGGTATAGAATTTTCTGATTTTAAAAGCAAAAAGAGCACTAATAAAAGTGCTCCTCCTGCTAAGGTATAAATTGTATTGAGAACGCGAGTCTGTCTTGTCTTTGTATTTTTTTGAATATCTTCAGCAATCATCTTTCTATTGCCTCATTCTACCATGATGTGCTCTATAGAATACACACCAAGGGTTTTTGCTCCATAACCTTGGAGCAAGGAGTAAGCATTACGTCGCTTACCACAACACTCTTTCTTGCGAAAGAATCAACCGTATCAATTCTGGTACCAAAGGTACAATCAGAACAATCTCAATTTGAGTTAATCCACGACCAGCTTCCGCTAGCCGTGCCTTGTTACGACTTATTCCCTGTCACCGATCTTACCGTAGTCCCTGCTTGTGCAGAGCCTTCGGGTACTACCGGCTCCCTTGAATTGACGGGCGGTGAGTACAAGACTCGAGAACGTATTCACCGCAGTTTGGCTGACCTGCGATTACTAGCGATTCCAGCTTCAAAAAGTCGAGTTGCAGACTTTTATCCGAACTAGGGCTACCTTTGAGGATTGGCTCAGCATCACTGCGTCGCGACCCACTGTAGTAACCATTGTATTATGTGTGTGGCCCAAGTCATCAAAGGGTCATGCTGACCTGGCGTCATCCTCTCCTTCCTCCCAGCCCGAAAACTACATCTAAAAAATCAGATCCCGAGTGGAGAAAAGAAGATAAATCTTTTTTTCTCCACTCGAAACCCGACAGATATAATCTTTGGGCTGGGCGGTCTCGCCTGACACTTGTAACAGACGACGAGGGTTGCGCTCGTTAGCCCACTTAAGGGAACAGTTCAAACCACGAGCTGACGACGGCCATGCAACACCTGCCTAAGAGTCTTGCGAGGGCTCTAGTTTCTTAGAGCTTTCACTTAGGTTTCAAGACTTGGTAAGGTTCTTCGTTTACCTACGAATTAAACCACATAATCCACCGCTTGTGCGAGTCCCCGTCTATTCCTTTGAGTTTTAGCCTTGCGGCCGTACTTCCCAGGCGCTTCACTTAACGCGTTAGCTTCGCCTCTCAGAGGGTCGATACTCCGAAAAGCTAGTGAAGATCGTTTAGGGCGTGGACTACTGGGGTATCTAATCCCATTCGCTACCCACGCTTTCGTGTTTCAGTGTCAGTAATGTGCCAGTGTGCTGCCTTCGCTTTTGGTATTCCCCTAGATATCAACGGATTTCACCCCTACACCTAGAGTTCTGCACACCTCTCACATACTCAAGCATTACCGTTTCGTCCCCGTTTCCAAGGTTAAGCCCTGGTCTTTCAAAAACGACTAATAACGCCACCTACACACCCTTTACGCCCAATAATTCCGGATAACGCTCGGGGCCTCTGTATTACCGCTCCTGCTGGCACAGAGTTAGGAGCCCCTTATTCATGAGGTACAGTCAATAAACTTCTTCCCTCATAAAAGATCTTTACACGACGAATCGCTTCATCAATCACGCGGCGTCGCTCCATCAGACTTTCGTCCATTGTGGAAGGTTCTTGACTGCAGCCACCCGTAGGTGTATGGGCCGTGTCTCAGTCCCATCGGTGAGGGTCAGCCTCTCAGCTCCTCTAAGCGTCATAGCCATGGTAGGCCATTACCCTACCATCTAGCTGATACTTCATAGACTGTTTCTTAAGCGATAAATCTTTACCCCGGAGGGACCATCGTGTGTTAGCGAACCTTTCGGTGCGTTATTCACGACTTAAGAGTACATTTCTATGTATTACTACCTCGTCTGCCACTAACCAGCGCTGTAATTGAAACTTCACTTGTATTGCTACTCATTCCATCTCTCATACAGCAAGGTCCGTTCGACTTGCATGCCTTATCCACGCCGCCAGCGTTCATCCTGAGCTAGGATCAAACTCTTAATATAAGTCAGCATTAAAAATAACTGACTAGAATGAGGCAAAAGAAAAACTTTTGCCCTAGTTTGAAAATACTCAAAAAATTACATAAATAAACTTGAGAACTCGCGTTCTCTATACAATTTTCAAAAAACGACCCTCTTTTTGGGAGGTGACGACTATTATATACAACCCAGTTTTAAAGTCAACCTTTATTTATAAATAAAGGTATTTATCAAATATACCCCCATTTTTTAAAAAAATGGGGGTATAGGGCTAAGTAAATGATAAAAATGTTGTTTAAAAACTTAAGGTCTGGGCATTTTTAATGGGCCAGACCATTTCAGGTTTTGGATGCAATCTTTCATTTTTCGGGCTTACTGGTCCCAAAAAATTTGAAATTTTGGCTGTAAGTAAAAAGGGTCTACTTCTTTTGCCTAAATACCGCTCTTCCAAAATAATGTCATTGTTTACTAGAGCCCAATACTCTCTGGATATCAGTTGGGTATCTTTTGATGTCTGGGATTTTAAATAATTAACTTGGTTATATTTGGAAATTGCACCCAAAATTACGAAGGCAAGAATGAATGTTTGTAACTTCATAAAGCAATCGTTTTTCTGGTGGTTAAAAGAGCTGTCAAATAAAGATACTAAACTATTTAAATTCTTTGTCAATAAAATAAAAGCCGTTCCTTAAAGGAATGGCTTTATTAAAATACTTATTAAAATACTAGTTGGCCAGCAAAATTATCTTCATTTATTTTTACCGATTTTTGATTAATTGCTATTAAGTTCTCCAAATCAGGAAAACTTAAACCAAATCCAGGGGCAGAAAGGTAGGAAAATACCTTGCCTTCTGAATCAATAAGTCTGTCATGATGTGCACCTAGTCTCCACGGCCTCGGATATTTGCTTTCAATATTTTTCAGCAAAAACTTCAATGCCTTTCGCTGGTTATCCAAACAAGGGATTCTTTCATTGATTTTATCAACAATGAGTCTGGTCAACTCTTCCCTTTTCAAATAAAGTCCCTCTTTGCAAAAAATGAAAAGTTTTTTAACCAGACATTTATCTTCATGGGAGAAAATAGTATTCTTATTCTCACCTCTTATCTCTGGTTCTTTGGAGTTTGATGTCATGTGGACATTTGTATTTGTCTTTTTAACTTCTTCACAAAAAATTAAGATAGCGACAGCAAGTGCTGATGTGCTCGTTTCTTCGAAACGAGAAGCTGAATTTTGATTTGGCATAACAAAAGAATTTTTTTGTGATACTACAATATATTAAATATTTTGGCAAT
>JADZEV010000023.1 GCA_020850295.1 Candidatus Nomurabacteria bacterium | reverse complement strand
TAAGAACAAATTCTTGCACTTGGTTTTCTAAACCCGCAGATTTACGCCCATACTACAACGATTTTTTCAGGTATGCAAATTGCAATACTCTATTTTAACAAGGTATAATCATTGAAGAATGACAGAATTTGCCCAATCTACTCAAGTTCCTAATGTTTCCAGAATAAGGCTTATTAGCGTAACTGTCAGTGTAGTCTTATTTATCACATTCATATCGCTGTATGTGGTCTTTTTCTTAAAACCTATCGGTACCCAAAAGGAAGTGGAAGACAATGCGAACCCGCAAAGTACTGCCGAGGCTTTTCATGAAGGCAAGATAGAGTATGTTGATTCGCGTTTATATCCGGGCCTTGAAGTTACGCATGTGTTAACACAATCCAATGGAGATATAGCCTTGCTCTTGAAAGCAGATGATGCCATATTAGAGGTAGGAGAAGGCCATTGGGCTAAAATTTATGGAACTATCGAAAGCGAAAGCACAGCTAAGTACCCAGTTTTTAAAGTTAATAAGGTTGTTATAAAATCTAATTTAAAATGACACTGCTCGTATTTGATAGGCTCACAAAGGAATATCCAAGTATTAAGGCACTAGATAATGTATCATTTGCTATAAACCCTAAAGATTTTGTTTTTATTGTTGGCCCATCAGGGGCTGGCAAGTCTACTCTTCTAAAGATGCTGATTCGTGAAGACTCTCCAACCTCCGGAGCAATATATTTTGAAAGTAAAAATATTTTTGAAATTTCACATAAAGATCTACCGGAACTAAGAAGAAAAATTGGTGTAGTATTCCAAGATTTTAAAGTACTAAACTCCAAGACAGTGTTTGAAAATGTTGCTGTTGCTTTAGAAGTTGTAGATACCCCGATTCATGTTATTAAAGAAGTGGTGCCAAATGTACTTTCTCTTGTGGGATTGTTGGATAAAGTAAACAGTTATCCAACAATGCTATCTGGCGGTGAGAAGCAAAGACTTGCTATCGCAAGAGCATTGGCACATGAACCTGAAGTGATTGTTGCTGACGAACCGACAGGTATGATTGATCCACTTGCTTCTGAAGATGTGATGAATGTTTTTGAAAAAGTAAACTCACTTGGAACAACTATTATCATGTCCACGCATAACCAAGAAATAGTTAATAAGCGTAATAAGCGTGTTATCAGGCTTCAAAAAGGAAAAGTAATCTCTGATAAAAATGGAGGGTACAATGAGTAAAGCAACTAGTGCAGCAGTAACAGCCATTAAGAAAGACGCTTTTTTGAGTGTATCAATAATTGTATCAATGGTTGCAACTTTCTTGATACTTGGATCTTTTATAACTACTTTTGTTTTCACACAAACTGCAGTTAAGAGCTTAGAAAATGAAGTCATGGTTTCAGTCTATTTTAAAGATGACTTCAGTACTGATTCAATTCTTAAACTAAAAGACAAATTGACGGAAGACCTACGCATTTCTGATGTTAGGTATGTTTCAAAAGAAGATGCCTTTAAGATCTTTACCCTGTTAAATAAGGGAGATAAACTTTTACTCGAATCCGTCACCGCAAGCATCTTACCTGCAAGTTTAGAGCTTAAGGCAGTCAATATTTCAGATATTGAAACAGTAGCTAATGAAATGCGTAAGGAAGCTGGTGTAGAGGATGTCAGGTTCTTTAAAGATGCAGTTAATAGGTTTAAAGTGTGGAGTTCTATAGTAAATATTGTAGGACTTACTGTAGTTAGTGTATTTCTTTTTATATCCTTTGCAATCATCGTCATTGCATTGAGACTGACAATAAATGCAAAAGGTGTGGAAATATCAATTTTAAGGTTGGTAGGTGCTTCTGAAGAATATGTTAGAAAGCCATTAGTTACACAGGCGGTTATTTATTCACTGTTGTCTTCATTCATAGCTTTTGTGATATTGTTTGTAACTCTTAACTTCTTTGTCTTTGAACCGTTGTTTAGAGGAGAAAAGCTTACTGTTCTATCGTATTTTCCAAGTCTACAAATTGGTTCTTTCCTCTATTCTCTAATTCTTGGGATTTTCCTGATTGCATCGTCTTTGATACTTGGTATCCTAGGCAGTACCACCGCTATTAAAAAATATCTAAAACTATGAAACTAAAGCTTTTTATATTTTGTGCCTTTGCACTAATAAGTTTGTCAGCACCTGTATTTGCAGGACCTTTTGACTTGCATGACACTCATTTGGGAGGCACTGAAGACGAGGAATTAACAGAAGAAGAAAAGAAGAAGCAAGAGGAAGAGGAAGAGAAGGAAGCAGAGAAGGTCGAAGACTTAAAAGATGAGATTGAAGAGTACGAAGATAAAATCAACGAACTTAACAATAAAGAGCAGACGCTTGCCACTAAAGTTGAGTCTTTTAAAAGTGAGATAAAGCTCACAACCTTAAAGATCGAATCAACCAGTGCTCAAATATCTCAAAAAGAAAATCAAATCCAAAAATTAGGAGTCGATATAAAAGATGCAGGGTTTCGAATATCTAGGCTAAAAAACTCTATGGAGTTTCAGGTAAAGGTCTTGAATTCTCGCATGCGAGAACGATATAAATCTAATGAAGAGAGCCCACTTTTTGTTTTCTTTGGCGGTGAGTCCGTCTCTTCTATGGTACAAAAGACAAAATATCTGAAAACCATGGAATATAAGGATAAAGAGCT
>JADZEV010000022.1 GCA_020850295.1 Candidatus Nomurabacteria bacterium | reverse complement strand
CTGCATCGATAGCTGTTTTTGCGACTAGTTCTACATTACCTCTATTTTCTGTGCCCAAGTATTCGTATCCGCCAGTTACTATAGTTTTGTCTGAACCCTCAGCTCCTCCGTGAAATACAAGTATGGTTATATCAGAAGACTCTTTTAGTTTTGATATTTCTCTTTTTATAAATTCATAATTTGTAATAGTAGAGAGTGGAGGAGTACTAGAGACACCTAAAATACCTATTTTTTTATTATTTACCAAAACAGTAGCAGTTGGCTTTGTTGGTGAAATAAAAGAAATACCAACACTCCTTAGAGCTAATTCAGTATCAGCTAGACCTTCCTCTCCGTAATCATATGAATGGTTATTTACCAGACTTATAAAGTTAAAACCAGCATCTTTGAGAGCATAAGCAAGCACAGTTCCGCTCCTGAAAGCATGGCACTTTGTATTTATATAAAAACATTTTGAAACCCTGTTTTCTTTGGCAAACGTTCCTTCAAGATTTCCAATCATCAAATCATGGCTTTTTGTTATTTCCTTAACATAAAAAAACGCATTTTGGTCAAAACTTTCACTACTAGAAGGCACCATGTCACCAACCCAACCAATAGAAAAATCTTTAACCCCATTTAGTTTCAAAATTTCAGGAGATAAAACAGAAGAAGCGCTAAGAAATATTAGCCCTAACAGACATATAAATAATAAAAATAATTTTAACTTCATCTAAGCAAGTTTATAATCAATCATTCTTTTTGTAATGTCAGCGTTTGTGACTTGGATTTTTACTTTGTCTCCAATACTAAACTTTTTACCAGTTTTTTTGCCAACAATAGCTAGCTCTTTTTCATTGTATTCAAAATAGTCACTTCCTAAGTCTCGAAGCCTGATCATCCCTTCGCATTTACTTTCTTTTTCTTCAACAAAGATACCGTTCATAGATACACCGGTAACAGAGCCATCGAAGACTTGTCCAACACGATCTGCCATGTATTCAGTTTGCTTGTATTTAATAGAGGCTCTTTCAGCATCAGCTGCTTCTTTCTCTCTTGTTGAAGAGTGTGATGCTACTTTGTCATACATTGCCCAAGTATCTTTATCCACTGTTTGGTTTTGTAAATATAATTCTAAAAGTCTATGAACTACAAGGTCCGGATAGCGACGAATAGGAGAAGTAAAGTGAGTATAGTACTCAAAGGCAAGTCCATAGTGACCAATATTTTTTGTTGAATATATAGCTTTAGCCATACTTCTGATGATAGATATTTGAACAGTTTCTCTCTCAGGCTTTCCTTCTAAAGATATAAGTAGGTCATTAAGTGCCTTAGAGGGAATTATGCCGTCTTTGTTTAGTGGTAAGTTAAATCCAAGTTTTTTCAAAAATACATGTAGGTCATTCATTCTGTCTAAATCAGGCTTATCATGAATACGGTACATAAATATTTCATTTGCATTACTGTCGCGAGTAGCGATGAACTTTGCTACTTTTTTGTTAGCCAAAAGCATTAGCTCTTCTATCATGTGATGAGTTTGTCCTCGGACTTTTGTATAAACGCCTATAGGATGACCATTTTCATCAAGCTTAAATTTAACTTCAGTTGAGTCTAGTGATAGTGCACCAGAAGCAAATCTTTTTTCTTCTAGGTCTTGCGCTATAGCGAGTGCTACTTGTAGTTCTTTAAGGTAAGGACCTTCTTTTTTATCAAGAACTTCTTGAGCATTTTCATATGTGAACCTGTGGGCAGAATGTATAACTGTTTTTCCAAACCATTCGTTTACCACTTCAAATTTTGGGGTAATCTCAAAAACAGCACTCATTGTTAAGCGGTCTACATTTGGATTTAGTGAGCAGAGTTCGTTTGAAAGAACTTCTGGAAGCATTGGTATTGTTCGGTCTACCAAGTAAACAGATGTCGCTCGACGATAGGCTTCAGCATCAAGCGCGCTACCAGGTGTCACATAGTGAGATACATCAGCTATATGTATACCGATTTCCGTGTTTCCATTTTCTAAAAATTTTACCGATATAGCATCATCAAAGTCCTTAGCGTCTGCTGGGTCAATGGTAAATGTAGTTATTTGTCTGAAGTCTCTTCGGTTTTTAATTTCGTCTTCTGTAATACCTTTGTCATGAATTTTCTTGGCTTCTTCTTCTACTGCATCAGGATATGTATCGTCAAAACCTTTTTCAAGTGCTAGAGATATCATCTCAGCATTGTTCTCAAGCGGTTTACCTAAAACTCTAGTTACTTCTCCTTGAGGGGTACTCATAGGATCATCCCATGTTGTTATAGAGCAGAAAACTTTGTCACCAGCTTTTGCGCCAGAGAGATTTTCTTTTGGAATAATTATTGGTGTGTACATTCTGCCGTCATTTGTAACGATACAGTGAGCGCCTTGTTCAAAAGAAAGTGTCCCAGAATATCCAACTTTTGCTCGTCTCGGTATATCTATGACTTTACCTTGTGGGTTTTCAGCTGGAGGTAAGGAAGTAACTTCTACTAAAACAGTATCTCCATGAAAAGCTCTATTTAATGCTTCTCTAGGAATTTCTATAGACACACCTAAATCACGCACCTTTACATAGCCGATACCTTTGGTGGAGATATTTATAGAGCCTTCAAACTGTGCCCCTATTTTGAGTTCTTTGGTAAGATTTTGCACAGAACTACTTTAACATGACAGGGAAAATACTCATAGAAATACTTTGACTCTTTTTATATTCTCTGCTATTATCAGCGGACATTATGTTAAAGATAAGACTACAAAGAATCGGTCGTAAAAATGAGGCAGCTTTTCGCCTTGTTGTTACTGACTCTAAAAATGGACCACAAAGTGGAAAGTTTTTAGAAATTCTTGGTTCACAAACACCAAAGACTGACGCTGTTATTCTAAAAAATGAAAGAATAATGTACTGGATAAAAAATGGAGCTCAAGTTTCTGATACAGCTCATAACTTGCTAGTAAAACACAAAGTTTTGGAAGGTAAGAAAAAGAATGTGCTCTCAAAGAAGAGTCCGACTGTTAAAAAGAAGGAAGCAAAGAAATAATAAAAAGCTATTTTAAACAAAATAGCTTTTTATTTTGAAAAGATAAGAAAAATTGGTATAATGATTATATTAATACTTTAAGACAGAAAACGATATGAATGATCAAGAATTCTTGGAAATGTTAGTTAAGGCGCTCGTAGAGAACCCAAATGATGTTGTTATAAATAGAACAGTAGATGAGATGGGTGTACTTTTGACTTTATCTGTAAACCCAACAGATATGGGTAAAATCATTGGTAGACAAGGAAATACCGCCAAGGCTATTCGAACACTACTTCGTGTAGTAGGTATGAAGCACAATGCTCGAGTAAACCTAAAGATAAACGAACCAGCAGGTTACGAAAGAGTGCCAGATGTGGCAAATCTAGATGACGCCATGGCTGATCTTAAGGATTTATAAAAATAAAAATCTCCTAGAAATAGGAGATTTTTCGTGCTAGCATCAAAAATATGAAATTTCATTTTCTTACAATTTTTCCAGAAATGATAAATAGCTATATTTCTGAAGCTATGCTTAAGCGCGCCAAGGATAAAAAGTTGGTGGATTTTGCTGTGCTTAATATCCGAGACTACAGCAAAGACAGGCATAGCAAGACCGATCTTCGCCCATACGGAGGAGGTCCCGGGATGGTTATGACACCTGAGCCAATACTCCGAGCTTACTCAAAACTCAAAACAAAAAAAAATCCGCCAACTGGCGGAAAAACAAAAGTAATAATGCTCTCACCAAGTGGCAAGATGTTTACAAATGTTATAGCTAAAAAAATGGCAAAGTCTTATACAGATATAG